>CABUDB010000018.1 GCA_902490245.1 uncultured Collinsella sp. | reverse complement strand
CTGGAATCGATAAAGTGCCGCTTTATGATGTAGGTATTCCGCCCCCCACGGAGCAACTGGGTGAACCGTCGCGTTTATTTAGGGAGCCCACACAGTCGTACCTAGTACAGGTATCCTTCGTTGTTAAGGACGCTGGAACAGTCGATGAGGGCACCCACCTGTTTTAGGTGGGTTCATTTTCGTAACGTGGGGGGTGGTTTTCTTTTGCCGAAAATCACCATCTCGGTCCATATGGATCCCCGCCGGCATCCCGACAAGCCATCGACAACATCCCAATATCTGGTAAGCGCGTGATTATCGCTGCATGCAATTCCATGCACCCCCGTGGTCGAGTATCATGGTTCGGCTATGCCCTTTGCGCATGGCGTTCTTCCGACCTTTTCCTTCGACGCTTGGCGGTTTTTAGATTCATGGCTTCATCCCCGAGCTACATACCGTACCTATGCGTGGCAGCGGCGGCCTTTATCACGACCTTCCTCATGGTGCCCCTGGTCAAGCGCTTGGCAATTAAGCTCGACGCCGTCGACTATCCTTCCAAGCGCCGCATCAACACCAAGCCCATCCCGCGTTTGGGCGGAACGGCGGTGTTTTTGGGCCTGGTCGTTGCCTGCATTGTGCAAATCCTAGGCACCTGGCACCTAGGCTGGCCGCCCGTCCTGGTGCCGCACCCGCGCCTTCACATTAGCTATCCCATGCTGGCGCTCTCCTTTACCGTCATCTTTGCGACCGGCGCTATCGACGACGTCTTCCAGCTCAAGCCCAAGCAAAAGCTGGCCGGACAGGTCCTCGCTGCGCTCATCGCCTGCGTGGGTGGCCTGCGCATCGGCGTCATCGTCAACCCGTTTGCCCCCGGCGAAATCATGCTCGGATGGCTCGCCTACCCCATCACCGTGATCTATCTGGTGGCATTCACCAACATCATTAACCTCATCGACGGCCTCGACGGCTTAGCCACGGGCATCTGCGGCATCGCGTCGTTCACCATGTTTTCGATGGCCGTTCTCTCGGGCCGCATCGACGCCGCCGCGCTCTCCATTGCGCTCTTTGGCGCCTGTCTGGCCTTTTTGCGCTACAACTTCAACCCCGCAAGCATCTTCTTGGGCGACTCGGGGTCGCTGCTTCTGGGCTTTGCGCTGGGCTCCATCTCGCTACTCAACGTGAGCCGCACCGCCGCGCTCACCTCGCTTATCATCCCGCTCATCGTTGCCGGCGTGCCCATCATCGACACGTTTAGCGCCATCGTGCGCCGCAAGCGCGCCCACATTAGCATCGGGCAGGCCGACAAGGGCCACATCCACCACCGCCTGATCCAAGAGGGCTACAACCAAAAGCAGGCAGTGCTCCTCATCTACGCCTGGTGCATTATGCTTTCGGCCGGCGCCGCCGCGATCAACCAGGTCGAGGTGCCCATGCGCGTGCTGATCTTTACCGTGCTCGCCATTGGCTCGGCGGCCTTTGCCAAGCATCTACATCTGTTTGAGCCCGTGCTGCGCCACCATTACAACAAGCGCACGCACGAGGATGAGCTCGTCACCCCCGACGACCCCGCCTTTAAGCAGGAGGAGCAGGCAGCCGAGGAACGTAAGGAAGAGCGCCACCACAAGCTCTAGGGTAAGCTGCCGAGAATGTGCCAAGGCATCGCTGACCAAGTGCAACTACATCGCATCAATCGCGTAAGCCACCCCTTGCCAGCCCCTCGCCTACTTACGCACCACCCCTCCAATAAACGCGTTATCATCTTGACCCATGAACATATGTTAGGAGCAATCATGCCAAACGAGAACAGCTACGAAGTCGCGCTGCAAAAGAGCAACGCCATTCGCGAGGGCCTGACCAAAACGCCCGAGAAGTTCACCATGCTCACCGGCGACCGCCCCACCGGCCGTCTGCACCTGGGCCACTACTTCGGTACCCTCAAGGGCCGTGTTGAGCTGCAGAACATGGGCGCCAAGACCAACGTGCTCATCGCCGACTACCAGGTCATCACTGACCGCGACACGACCGAGCACATCCAGGACAACGTGTACAACATGGTCATGGACTACCTTGCCTGCGGCATCGATCCCGACAAGACCATGATCTACGCGCACTCCGCCGTGCCCGCCGCCAACCAGCTCATGCTGCCGTTCCTGTCGCTGGTCTCCGAGGCCGAGCTGGCGCGCAACCCCACCGTCAAGGCCGAGATGGAGGCCTCGGGCCACGAGCTCACCGGCCTTCTGCTCACCTACCCGGTGCATCAGGCCTGCGACATCCTGTTCTGCAAGGGCAACGTGGTGCCCGTCGGTCGCGACCAGCTGCCGCACATCGAGCTTACCCGCACCATCGCCCGCCGCTTTAACAACCGCTACGGCAAGGTATTCCCCGAGGTCGACGCACTGCTGTCCGAGACCCCGCTGCTGCCCGGCCTGGATGGTCGCAAGATGAGCAAGAGCTACGGCAACGCCATCAACATCTCGATGACCGCCGAGGAGACGGCCAAGCGCATCAAGAAGAGTCAGACCGACTCCGAGCGCATGATCACGTTCGATCCCGAGAACCGTCCCGGCGTGTCCGGTCTGCTTTCGACGGCCGCCATCTGCACCGGCCGTTCCGAGGTTGAGATTGCCGAGGAGATTGGCATGGGCGGCTCCGGCCAGCTCAAGAAGTACGTGACCGAGGCTGTCAACGAGTACTTCGCACCGATCCGCGAACGTCGCCAGCGCTACGAGAACGATCTGGACTATGTGAAGGACGTCCTGCACGAGGGCAACCGTCGCGCCAACGAGATCGCCGAGCAGACCCTGGCCGAGGTTCGGGACGCCATGGGCATGGTGTACTAGGCAAAGCGCCTTCGCACAACATAGACAGTGAGGCTGAATCCTCACCGAAACAGGAACAGGCCCGCTGGCAGATAGTTGCCAGCGGGCCTGTTCCCGAAGTACACCGTTGAATCGCACAGAGGGGAGGGATGCGAATCAAACTCAACAGGGCAGGCTTTTTCATCGCCTATTGCCTGCTCCGTTGTTGAAACCAATATAGTTCACCGTGGTTTACTTTCTAGCGTCAAACTACCCCAACACACCTTCTCCATAAGTTAGCCCAGGTAAACCTGCAACGAAAAACCACCACAAAGGGGACAGGCACCTTTGTGGTGGTTTTGACCACGGCAGAGCTGTTAGAGTCCGGCAGGCCAGCGACAGGCGGCCAGATCAACATGCATGGGGTCGGTAAACGTCACGCCCTCCCCCAGCAGAAGCTCACGTTGAGCATCGGGCCCGCCAAAGGCAAAGCCCTCACAGATACGGCCGTCGGCAAACACCACGCGGTGACAGGGAATCTCGCCGGGGCGCGGATTGCTATGCAGGGCATACCCCACGTACCGCGCACTTCGTGGGCGACCGGCAAGCAGCGCCACCTGACCATACGTGGCGACCATCCCCTCGGGGATCTGCTCGACCACCTCGTACACCCGATCAAAAAAGCCCTCAGACGCCATCGCTCGCTCCCTTCCACCCGGAAAAGCATAAACCACCACAAAGGTGTCTGTCTCCTTTGCGGTGGTTTATGGCAGGTCGGTTAGTTGGCGGGCTGGAAGAAGGCTACGGCTACGGCGCCGGGGCCAACGTGGGTTCCGATGGTGGCGCCAATGGTGTGAACGGGCAGTTCGCCCTCGGTGTGACCAGCCCACAGCGCCGCGCTGTCCTCGATATACTTCTTGAGCACCGCATCCGAAAGACCCGTATAGCCGAGCGCCAGCGGCATGGAAAAGTCGATGCCGCCCGCCTTTTCGACCTTTTGGTTCAGCAGGTTGCGGCCGTTCTTGGAACCGCGAGCCTTGCCCAGCTGCACGATCAGACCGTCCTCGACAGCCACCACAGGCTTTACGTTGAGCAGCGTGCCCACGGCGCCGGCCGCAGCAGACAGACGACCGCCGCGCACCAGGTACTCCAGCGTCTCGAGCAGGCCGATAACCACCACACGGTCGCGCACGGCCTCGACAGCCGCCGCGATCTGAGATGCACTGCGGCCCTCGTCCACCAAGCGCAGCGCATACTCGACCAGGACGCGCTCGCCCAGGGTGACGTTGTTGCTGTCTACCACGAACACGTCGCCACCTGGCGCCTCGGCAAGTGCGGTACGGGCACTCTGATTGGTGCCTGATAGCTTAGCGCCCACGGTAATAATCACAGCCTCATCGCCGGCTTCACGAACCTTGGCAATCGCCTGCGAAAACGCGTACGGGTTGACCTGGCCGGTCTTGGGCAGCTCATCGCGCTCCACGAGCATCTCGTAAAAGCGCTGGTGATCGATGTCGATGCCATCCATGTACACATCGGTGCCAAAAGTGACGGACAGCGGCAAAACGGCCAGTGCTGGGTGCTCGGCCGGCGACATATCGCTTGCGGAATCGGTAATAATGCGGACGGACATAGCGAATCCTTTCTTGCGCAGGTCCCGCGCAGGGAATTTTGACAGCAAGGCCCCGGCACGGTATACGCGCTCAAACAGGACTATGCAGTTGTTAATTGGAAGCAAAAGCCTTGGCGACCCTACAGCTCGCGCAGGGTGTTGAGAATCGTGCGCAGCGACGCATACATCTGCTCGCGCTGCTCCACACCCATAGCCTTACCGGTGGTATCGAGCACTTCGTGGATGATGCGGTCGGCCTCGCTCATGCTCTCGCCGCCCAGAGCGGTCAGGCGCACCGGAGCACGATACTTAACGGCGGCATCGCCCGAATCATCGACCTCGACGTAGCCGCCCTCCTCCAGATGCGCCAGCGTGCGCGAGACGGCAGCGCGGGTCACGCCTGCCATGCGAGCCAGGTCAGCACCAGTCAGGCCGTCCTTGCTGCGCTCAAGATAGTAAAGGCACATAACGTCGGAGCCCTTGAGGCCCAGCCTTGCGCCCTCGGATGTCTTAATGCGCTGAATCTCCTTGTAGAGCCCGCTGATCAGTCCGACAAAGTCCTCGAAACGTGTCTCGTCGTTCTGCTGCATGAGAGACGACCGCCTTTCGCTTGCATAATGCTTATGGGTAAACATCTTAACCGTACCCAGCGGCCGCCAGCCCTGCACGACCTATTTGTTGACCCATCAACATAAAAACCACCACAAAGGACAGGTACCTTTGTGGTGGTTTTGGGCATCAATAGGTTCTAGGCGCCGCTACAGCTCCACGCAGGGATTGTCGCGGGTTACAAGCGTCTTAACGACAACCGTCGCTCCCAGATAGCACTCAAGCAGCTCGGCCAAGCGATCGATGGCGGCCTGGCAATCCCCCATCCGCTCGGGCTCCACGCACTCAATCGCCAGGAACGCATCGGCCGAATCGTCGGACAGCGCCGTACGAACGCCGTCGCGCCAGTTCCAGCAGCGGCACACGGCGCCCGCATCATCGATGTAGGCGAGCTCGCCAGGCAGCGTCGGATCATCCGCCTCCTCGCCAAGTGGCAAGAACGCGTCGCCGCCGTCGGTCACCGCCAGGCGCAGATTGCCCTCAATAGCATGCAAATCCTCACCGCCAACGGGCAGCGCATAAGTCAACGAAATCGTGTTGTAGATATCCACCGCCGGCGTGATGTGGCCGACCGGCTTGCCTTTGAGCACGCGCTTGAGCAGGTTCTCAACTGAGCAACGCGCGCCCTTCTTGGTCTTGAACAGGCGATACGCCTCGCGCCATGCCTTAACCGGCGCATTCTCGCTGATGGTATCACTCGTCAGGTGACGCTCCGCATCGATATTGGCGCGGTCGAGCAACGCGGCAATCGCATCCACGTCCTCCTGGGAAATCTGCGCCGCGGGCTTCATGCCCTTTACGACCACAACGCCGATTGCCGCCTGCGGAAACAGCTCCCAAAACGAATCCTCGGCAACGAAACTCTTCATATGCTCTCCCTTCATAGCGTGCGCCCGAGCCCAGGCACCCAAACAAAAAGCGCCCTCACAGCGGCCACCTTCAAAGTCCTACGGTGCCGCCACAAGAGCGCTTACGCTGCCCCCATCCGGAGAAGGGGGCGATATGTCAGGCGTATTGTAACCCGAGTCTTCCGCGCGAGCAAAACCACCACAAAGGTACCTGTCCCCTTTGTGGTGGATATGGACTCGCGGCGACGCTAGTGGCGGAGCCCCAGCAAGCCGCGGCCGCGATGACGGGCCTCGGCGGACACCTGGGCGTGCGGACCGGCGGCCTTGACGGAGTCGGGCAGGTGCGAGTACTTCTTCTCGAAGTTCTCCTCGAACATCACCGCCAGGTTGTGAGCTGCCTCGTCGTAGCGCGCGGTGCTCTGCCAGTACTGGCGCGGCACCAGGATGCCGTCGGGCACACCGTGGCACGTGGTGGGGATGTCGACATTAAAGATATCGTCGTGCACAAACTCGCTGTCCTCGATGGTACCGTCGAGGGCGCGAGCGACCAGCGAGCGCGTGTAGGCCAGCTCAATGCGATGACCCACGCCGTAGCCGCCGCCAATCCAGCCGGTGTTGACCAGGTAGACGCGCGTGCGGCCGTCGGCGATGCGCTCGCCGAGCATCTTAGCGTAGACCATGGGGTCGAGCGGCATAAATGGCTCTCCGAACAGCGAGGAGAACGTGGGCGTGGGCTCGGTGACGCCGACCTCGGTGCCGGGGATCTTGGCGGTGAAGCCCGTCACAAAGTGGTACATGGCGGCATCGGCCGTCAGGCGTGAGATGGGCGGCAACACGCCAAAGGCGTCGCAGGTCAGGAACAGCACGACGCTCGGAGTGGTGCCCATGCCCTTGGTCCACGCGTTGGGAATGTGCTCGACGGGATATGCCACGCGCGTGTTGTGCGTGATCGAGACGTCGTCGTAGTTAGGCTTGCGATTCTCATCGAGTACCACGTTTTCACAAATGGCGCCAAAGCGAACGGCGTTGAATATCTCGGGCTCGTGGAACGCGTCCAGGCCCTCGCACTTGGCGTAGCAGCCGCCCTCGACGTTAAAGATGCCCATGTCGGACCAGCCGTGCTCGTCGTCGCCGATCAGCAGGCGCGTGGGGTTGGCCGAAAGCGTGGTCTTGCCGGTGCCCGACAGGCCAAAGAACACCGCGGTCTCGTGCGTGACGGGATCCATACTGGCCGAGCAATGCATGGGCAGAACGTCGTCTTCGACGGGCAGCAGGTAATTCATAACGCTGAAGATGGACTTTTTGATCTCGCCGGAGTAGCCGGTGCCAGCGACCAGAATCACGCGCTCCTGGAAATTAATAACCACCGCGGCGCTGGAGTTGAGGCCCTTGATGGCAGGGTCGCACTGATAGCCCGGCGCGGCGAGCACGCAGAAGTCCGGCTCGCCGGTGCGTGCGATTTCGCGGGCAAGCGGGCGGGCGAGCATCTGCTTAATAAAGAGCGCCTGGCTGGCACGCTCGCAGGCGACAAGCAGGCGACGCGTATGGTTGCGGTCGGCACCGGCCATACCGCGGGTGACGAACACGTCGCGCTCGTTGAGATAGTCGACGATGCCGGATTTGATGGCCTCGTAGCTCTCGACAGACAGCGGGCGGTTGACGGCGCCCCAGGCAATCTTGTCGTGGACATCGGGGGTGTCAACGATAAAGCGGTCGTTGGGCGAACGTCCGGTACGCTCCCCCGTCTCGATCACGAGTGCGCCGTTGGAGGCCATACGGCCCTCTTCGCGGCGAATCGCATGCTCGACGAGCTCGGCTGCCGGCAGGTCGACCAGCAGGCGGGGTTGGTTCTCGGCGGGATCTTCGACCAGCGTAATGCCAAAGTTGGATAGAACTTCTGCAGGGGTAACACCAGGCATGGGGCCTCCTTTAAAAACGCGACACGTGGACGCGGCGCGCACTTTACTCACGTAAAGCCCGTTGTACCCGATATGCAAAAACGTTTTTGCGGCAACGGCGAAGCGCCCGCTCAACGGTCAAAAATCGCACGCAAGCGGCCTAGTCATTAGGGACGTTCTTAAACGACTAGTCGTTGGGGACACTCTTGAACAGGCAACAGCCAAGGAGTGTCCCCAGCTGCCGGCACTTAGGGACGTTCCCAAAGTGCCGGCTACAGCGGCAGGCCTTGTCCGAGCATGGCGATGGCGCTCATGAGGACCAGCATGCCGGCGGCGTAGGGCAGCACGGCGCTCAGGAGTTCGGCGTCCTTGCCGCGCACGCGTACGGCGGCAAGACCAATGGCGAGCGTCTGCGGCGAGATCATCTTGCCGGCGGCGACACCCAGGGCGTTCAGCGCGACCATCCAGTAGTCACTCACGCCCAGCGCCGTAGCCGCCTGGCTCTGGATGGGACCGAACAGCATGCCCGACGACGTGCCCGAACCGGTCACGAACGCACCGACGGCACCGATCCACGGGGCCAGAATCGGGTACAAACTACCGGCGACGGCGATACAGAACGCGCTGATCGACGAGATCATGCCCGCATAGCCCATCACCTTGGCGCAGCCCAGCACCGAAAGCATGGTAATGACCGTCGGCATCATCTGCTTGACAGTCGCGGCCAGCACCTCGCCCATCAAGCGCGGCGAAGCGCCCTGAATGGCACCGCCGACAAACGCAGCCAGGAAAATCCAAACACCCGGCGTGTTGATCCACGAAAACGTAAGCGTACCGGGGTTCTCGCCGCAATATACCTGCACGTGACTCGCAAACGGCGCGAGCGCGGCATGTACAACGGGCACCAGGTTGGACGTACCCAGCAGCAGAACAAAAATCAGGATGAAGCACGACCAGGCAGAAAGCGCCGACTTAACGGTGAGCTGTTCGCCGGCCTCGATATTCATGTGAAAGCGTGCGTCCAGATGCCCCGACTTCTCGGCACGCATAGCAAGCGCAGCTGTCAGCCCGAGCGAAACGATAGAACCGACGACGACGGCAAGCTCGGGACCCACAAACCTAGCAACGACCAGAGCCGCACCGGCAAAGGACACGCCGGAGAGCACGGCGATGCCCGCCGCGCCACGTAGGCGCTCGGCAACGCCTGCAACGTTGCCCTGGTCCTCGGCAACACGACCAGCAACCAGTACGATAAACAGCGGCATCATCACAAAGAAAGGCGCCAACTGCACCAGCTGAACGGTCGCCAGGTGCAGGGAATCCAGACCCACCAAGTCGGCAACGGACACCGTGGGGATGCCGATGGAGCCGTAGGGTGTGGGTACGCCGTTGGCCAGCAGGCAGATGAGCACGGCGGGCACGGCCTCAAAACCCAGGCCCGCGAGCATGCCGGCAGGAATGGCGACGGCAGTGCCAAAACCGGCCATGCCCTCCATAAAACCACCGAAGCACCAGGCCACGAGCAGCGCCAGCAGACGGCGGTCGCTGCTGATGGAGGTGATCATGCTGCCGATCACGTCCATGGCGCCCGTGCGAACGCACAGGTTATACGTGAATACCGCGGCGATGATCACCAGGACGATGGGCCACAGAGCCATCAAAAAGCCTTCAAGCGAGGCGGTCGCGATCTGCGCTGCCGGCAGGTGCCACCATGCGAAGGCAAGCACGCACGAAAGGACAAACGATCCGATAGCGGCCTTCCAAGCTGGCCATTTAAAGCACAGCAGCATCACGACCAGCCAAATAATCGGCACAAGAGCCAGTAAGAATGCGGCGACGTCCATAGGTAGAAGCTCCTTGGTGCCGCGTGGGCGGCATCGGGGGGGGTGTCACAAAACTTCAACAGGATACCGCACACTTACCGACAAATTACAGCCGCCTGCCGAAAATATTGAACAATCCGTTCAAAAACACGAGCGAACACCGTCGCGTCTATACTAGAGCGCAGCAATAGAAAGGACCCCGCTTTGAGCATCACGCCCCTCGATAGCATTCGCCGCGCCATCGCCCGCCGCAATGGCGTCGCCGACCCCGCCGTAGCGGGCAGCGGCACCGCAAGGGCCCAGGGCGGACGCATCGAGAATGGCCTGTTCCCCGCCTCCCACACGGCCGAAGAGCTTGCGCGCATCCAGGAGCTGAGCCAGCGCAACGCCGGCGGCCCCGACAGCAGCCAGGCCACGCGCCGTCGCCGGCGCGAACGCGATCGGGAGCCCGGCCCCGTCCGCCGCATGGTCAACGCTTGGTGGAACCGTCTGCTCGGTGCCGTCTACGGCGGCGGCTTCTCCATGCAGGAAGCGGAATACGAGGAGCACGCCACCAGTCGCGACTATCTTTGGAACACCCTCGGCACCGCCGTGTGGGGCTTGGCATTTCCGCTGCTCACCATCGTGTCTACGCAGCTCGTGGGCGCCGAAGAAGCAGGCAAATTCTCCATCGCCTTTGTCACCGGCACGCTCATCATGATCGCGTGCAACTACGGCGTGCGCAATTTCCAGGTCTCGGACATCGACGAAAAGACGTCCTTTGCCTCCTACCAGCTCAACCGTTGGCTTTGTGGAGCGCTCGCCCTAGGCTGCGGCCTCATGTACAGCAGCGCCCGCGGCTATGACGCGCAGATGGCGACGATCGGCCTGGGCGTCTACCTGTATAAGGTCATCGACGGCGTCGCCGACGTGTACGAAGGCCGCCTGCAGCAGGCCGACAAACTCTACTTGGCTGGAATGAGCCAAACGCTACGCTCCGTCGGCGTCATCGCGGTCTTCAGCGTGGCGCTGTTCCTCACGCGCAGCATGCCCATCGCGGCCATGGCCATGGGCATCGCCGCGATCGCCTCGCTCGTGCTGGTCACCGCGCCGCTCGCCCTGCTCGAGACCGAAAAATCGCGCCGCGTGAGCCTTCGCGAGGTCGGCCACCTGTTTGTCCAGTGCGCTCCACTCTTTGGTGCACTGTTCTTGTTCAACCTTATCGAGAGCATGCCCAAGTTTGTGATGGAAGGCACGCTGGCATACAAATATCAGCTGTACTTTAATGCCCTGTTCTTTCCGGCGCAGGCTATTTTGCTGAGCATTGGATTTATCTATAAACCGCAGCTCCTGCGCTTGTCGAGCATTTGGGCTAATCCTCGCAAGCGTCGTCGCTTTGACCTGATTATTGTTGCCGTTATGGCGCTGATCGTGGTCATCACCGGCATGTGCGCCGCATTTATGGCAGGTCCCGGTATTTCCCTCATGAACTTTATGTACGGCCTCAGCTTTGAACGCTACCGTACGCTGGCGCTGCTGATGGTCGTCGCCGGCGGCGTCACCGCGGCCATCGACTTTATCTACGCCATCATCACGGTGCTGCGCCACGCTGGAGACGTCACCAAGATCTACCTGATCTGCTTCGCCGTAAGCGTGGTGCTGCCGGTGAACCTGATTAAGCTGCTGGGTCTGATGGGCGCCGTGGTGAGCTACCTAGCCATCATGGCCCTACTCCTGGTGCTGCTGATAATCGAGTACGCCCACATCCGCCAACGCATCGAACGCGACCGCAACCCATACGGCGCCTAATTAGCTGCCCCCGGTCACCGGAATTTGCGATGGAATCACCCCGGCTGGGGTCTCGTTGCGGACAAGATGCATCACGCAAAACTAAGTGAGTAGACTTTTGCCGAATCCCTGACCACACCGGCAAAACACAAGTCAATGACCTGCGGTTTTGTTGAGGCAAATTTGCCGGCTGCTCGGCATTTCCAAAATAGCCTACTCACTTAGCCAGCGGGCAGCCAAATGATTTTAAAATCCCCGTCCCAGAGAAATCAATTAGCGGGCAGAAGGGCAAAAGTGGTCAAAAACCCTTCCCAAATTAGCTACCCCTTGCACCGATTATTCGCCCGGGTTGATGTTCGCGTAGAACTCCGCCCCGTCGTCCAGGCGCAGGATGCCCACGCGACCGAACTCGGAGCCGGTGGCGGCGGCGCAGTCGATATCGATGCGATCGGGCACACCGGCGGTATCCTCGCCGCCCAGGCGCACAATCTGCCCGCGACCCGACTCCTCATCGAGCCCCGCCAGACCACCGACCTCGCAATAGCGCCCAAGCGATACCGTGGGCGTGTGACCGCTAACCACGACCGGGCCCTTGCCCTCGGCAGAAAGCAGCCCGGTCGGCACATCCCAGTAGCCGTGACGAATCCACAGCAAGTCATCGGACGACTGCACGGCGAGCATTTGCTGCAGCAACTCGCGATCGGCATCAACCGCTCCCCTGCCGTCAGCGCAATCGACACCATGCTCAAGCAAAAACGCACGCGCCGCCTCGGTCTGAATACCGGCGTGCACCAGCAGGTACGGCTGCTCGGCAGTCTCGACCACCGCATAGAGCGGCAGGGCGGCAGCCCAGCGCACAAGCTCCTCGTACGCCTCAAATTCCATGTCGTTAAGCTGCTCGCGCGTCGTCCAGCCACCGTTGATATCCCAGGTCTCGGCATCGAGCGGGTCCTGCCCAATAATCGCGTCGAGCATAATCTGCTCGTGGTTGCCCTTAAGCACGCGAGCGTTGGGCAGCGACCGCACCAAGTTGATGACGCCGACCGGATCGGGACCGCGGTCGATCATGTCACCCAGCACATACAGCGTGTCGTCGGACGTCAGCGAGATCTTGGAAAGGGCCTCGTCCAGCGCGCGCACGTGCCCGTGAGCATCGGATGTCACATAGATCGCCATGGAACGCCTTTCCCTGCATTGCGGCCGAAGCCCGAAGCCACGGCTAAAACTTCAAGTTGAACTTAAACGTTATCCATTGTACTCCGTTGCAATAAAGCTGGAAAGTGCTACAAGTCGCCAACGGTCGCCGTCCACCGCTCCCGTCCCCCAACCATGACGCCTCACCACCACC
>CABUDB010000017.1 GCA_902490245.1 uncultured Collinsella sp. | reverse complement strand
TTCTTAAAAAAAAAATTTTTTTTTTTTTTATATTTTGTTGGGGGGTTTTTTTAAAATTTTTGGGGGGTGATGTGGGGGGGGGGGGGGGGGGGAAGGGGTGGGGAAAGGTGTTGAAAAATGGGGCGGTTCCCCATATTATTGATGACGTCGACAGGCGGGGTGGTTCCCCGCGTACGTGCCATCTGAGTAACCGAGGGGAGGGCGCACATGGGAATGACTGGTGCATACGAGCGCAATCTCGATGCAAAAGGTCGTCTGTCCCTGCCTGCACCCCTTCGCGAGGAGCTTGGAGAGCACGTTCGCGTGTTCAAAGCCCTGGATGTCGATGCTCTGTACGTGTTCTCTGCCGAGGCCTTCGATAAGTGGGTCGAAGGACTCTTCGCGGGTCGTGAGGGCCACGAGGGTTTTAACCCGCGTGACATTAACGACCAGAAGCTCATGAGGGCGATCAACAAGCGCACCACGTCGATGGATGTGGACAGCGCCGGTCGTATCGGTCTTTCCGAGTCTCTCCGCAAGCAGGCGAACCTCGACCGCGAGGTCACGGTTGTGGGCAACTACGACCACCTTGAGGTTTGGGATCGCGCCGCGGCCGATGAGGACGATGACGATGAGGCCCTGCTGGACCTCTTCTTCTCGTAAGGGCAAGGCACGGGTAACGGATGGAGCGTGGGATCTTGACACAAGAATATCGGCATGAACCTGTCATGCTCGGCGAAGTGCTTGAGTCGCTGCAGCTAAAGAGCGGCTCCGTTGTCTGCGATTGCACCCTTGGCGGTGCCGGCCATTCGGTAAAGATGGCCGCACAGGTGGGGGAGACGGGCCTTTTGCTCGGCGTCGATCAGGACGACATGGCCCTCGAGGCCGCTGGCGCCCGTCTGGACCGCGAGGTTCCCGGCGTTCCGCACCAGCTGCTGAAGGGCAACTTCGGCGACTTGGACGAGCTGCTTTGCTCGGCCGAGGTGCCCGGGGTCGATGGCTTCCTGTTCGATTTGGGCGTTTCGTCACCGCAACTCGATATCCCTGGCAGGGGCTTTTCGTATAACGAGGACGCCCCATTGGACATGCGGATGGATCCGGGCAATAACACCTTAAACGCAGCTGAGGTCATCAACACCTATAACGAACACGACCTCGCCCGGATTCTACGCGTCTACGGCGAAGAGAAGTTCGCCTCGCAGATCGCGCGCGAGATCGTGCGCCGCCGCGAGCAAGAACCGATCGAAACCACCGGCCAATTTGTCGAGATCATCAAGGCGGGTATCCCGGCTGCCGCTCGTCGGCATGGTGGACACCCGGCCAAGAAAAGTTTCCAGGCCATTCGCATCGAGGTCAATCACGAGCTCGATGTGCTCGAACGAGGGCTTGATGCCGCCACCAGGTGGCTCAACCCGGGCGGACGTATCTGCGTCATTTCGTATCACTCGCTCGAGGACCGTATCGTAAAGAACCACTTTAAGGAGATGAGCCAGGGGTGCACGTGTCCGCCGGAGATTCCGGTGTGCGTGTGCGGCAACGTGCCGATACTCAAGGTCATCACCCGCAAACCCCTGGTTGCCCAGCCTGATGAGGTTGAGCGCAACCCTCGGGCGAGATCAGCCAAAATCCGCGTGGCGCAGCGTCTGTAGGCGCGACCGCGCGATATTGGACCTCCCGCTCGCACCATAAACGAAGCTTAAACACACTACCAACGTACTCGGGATGGGAGGCGGCATATCATGGGCTACAACACTTCAAACGCAGCACTCGCCTATGATATGAACGCCATGCCCGCCTATCGTGAGACGCCGCAGGCCCCCGTTGCTCCCCGTGAGCAGCGCACGCCGCGCTTTGATGTCTACACGGGCGCGGGCCGTCAGGCAAACCAGGCGGTAAGCCCGGTTTTCATGAGCGTTCTTAAAACGTTTTGCATCATTGCGGCTATCTTCATGACGATCGGCGTCGCCCGCGTGGCGCTCGCCGGCGTTACGGCCCAGGTGCTCAACAGCAACGCCGAGCTTACCAACACGCTCGAAAAGGCGACCGATGAGAGCTCCGACCTGGAGGTCATGCATTCGGTCTATGGCGCCGACACGCGCATTCGCGACCTTGCGGGCGCTTATGGCATGGTGGAGCCCAGCGAGAGCGTTACACTTGACTTTTCGCAGGATGCAGCCGCGGGCGCCAACGCGACCGCGACCGCTCAGTAGCAAGACGGTAGCTGAGTATGACAAATGACTATCGCCGCGGTTCCGATGGGGGCCGCGGTTCTGGACGTCCCTCGTCGCGGGGACGTTCTGGTTATCAAGGAACGGGTCGGCAATCTTACAACGCCGGGCGGTCCCGTGGCAACGACCCGGCGTCGCGACTTCGCGGCTCGGGTGGCCCTCAAGTGCATAACACCAGGTCGCGCAAGAGTTCGTCGACCGAATGGCTCACGGGCACGCCGCTGCCTCGCCGCAAAGCCGTCATGGGATTCATCGGGCTTGGCTTGGGCTTGGGCGTCTTTCGCCTTGCCGACTATCAAATTGTCGAAGCCGATAAACTGCGCGAGCGTGCCGATGCGCGTCGCCTGCTTGCGCAGACCCTCTATGCCAAACGTGGCACCATCTACGACCGCAACGGTAACGTGCTGGCGTCGTCGGTCGAATGTCGCAACATCGCCGTGAACCCGCAGCTTGTCGAGGACGTTGACAAGACGGTGTCGGCGCTGGTCAAGGCAACTGGAATCGATAAAAAGACCTGCCGCAAGCTCGTCGAGTCCGATGGAACCTGGGTGTATATCAAGCGCCAGGTGGACGAAGACGATGCTGTGGCGCTGGAGAAGAAGAACCTGCCCGGCGTGCTTTTTGAGCAGGCCATGAAGCGCGTATATCCATACGGCAATCTGGCATCGCAGGTGCTGGGTGTAGTGAATGTAGACAACGACGGCTTGACTGGTCTCGAAAAGCAATACAACAAGCTTCTGACCGGCACGAACGGTTCTCTCGTACGCGAGCGCGCGAGGGACGGCAGCTATATCGCGGGCGGTGCCTATAAAAAGGTGGCTGCGGTCGACGGCGTTGATATCGTGACGACGCTCGACGTCAATATCCAGCGTGCGGCCGAGGATGCCCTGGCAGAGGCAGTTGAGAAGACTAAGGCCAAGAACGGCTCGGCGCTGGTCACCGATCCTACGACAGGAGAGATCTTGGCAGCCTGCTCGTATCCGACCTACGACCAGACCGATTTGGAAAACGCCAAGACCGAGGATATGAACCTGCGCCTGGTTACCGACGCCTACGAGCCCGGCTCGGTCTTTAAGACACTCGTGGCGGGCGCCGGCTTCGACTTGGGCGTCGTGCGATCGAGTACGTCGTTTGAGGTGCCGGCGAGCATCAAGGTGGGCGACGATACCGTCACCGATGCCGACAAGCGCGACTATGCCATGACCATGGATGTGCGCGAGATGATGCGCCGTTCGTCCAACGTGGGCTTTGTCCTGGTGGGGCGCAAGATCGGTGCCGACGACTTTGCCGCCTATGTGGACAAGTGGGGCATCGGTCACAGCTCTGGTGTCGATTTTCCGGGCGAGAGCCTGGGCATCGTCAAGGAGCGTGACCAGTATGACGGCGCCACGCTGGGCTCGATGAGCTTTGGACAGGCGCTGTCTGTCTCGCCGATTGAGATCGCACGTGCCGTGGGCGGCATCGCTAACGGCGGCGTGATGATGACCCCGCACTTCTATAAGTCCAGCAAAGGCGACGAGAAGGACTGGGGCGAAGGCGAGCGTGCGATTTCTGAGGATGCAGCATCCCAGGTGACATCGTGCATGCAGACGGTCGTGTCTGAAGGCACGGGCGTTGGCGGCGCAGTTGACGGCTATGACGTGGCGGGCAAGACCGGCACGGCCGAACGTGCCGACGAGAACGGCGGCTACCTCAAGGAGAACTACATGTCGTCCTTTATGGGCTTTGCGCCGGCACAATCACCCAAGGTGCTGTGCTATATCACGCTCGACGGAACGCCGAGCGGCTCAGATGCCGCTGCGGTGCCGTTCCAGTCCATTATGGCCAACGCGCTCGACGTGCTGGGCATCCCGCGCACGAAGTAGGGGGTTACAATCTTTGGGGCGTGGTTTGTTGTCCCATATGAGGGGTGTTCACATGCCCTGCACCACGCATGCGCGGCGCTGGGATACAATACGCCGATAGCATTATTAGGTTTACAGGGGAGCTGCAATGATAGAGATCGCCGTCAACAACCTCGCGGCCGCAACAGGGGCCCGAACCGTGACGGGAGAAGTCGATCGGGTATGCCGCGGGTGCGTTATCGACTCGCGCCAGGTCGAGGAAGGGACGATTTTCGTCGCCTTTCCCGGTGAAAACGTCGACGGCAATGATTTTGCTTCCCGTGCCGTCCAGTCGGGTGCCGGCGCCGTCGTGATGACGCGTGAGCCCGATGCCGAGTTGGTCTCGCTGGCGCAGGACAAGGGATGCGCCATCCTGCTGACCGATGATCCCGAGGAGTTTCTGCTTCGTTTGGCGCACGCGTATCGCCTGGAGCTTGGCTGCCTGGTCGTTGGCATTACCGGTTCCATCGGCAAGACGACGACCAAGGACGTGCTCGCCGCTGTACTCGCCAAGCGCTATCGTGTCTGGGCCACCAAGGGCAATTTCAATAACCTGATCGGCATGCCGCTCACGGTGCTTTCCGCCCCGGCCGGTACCGAGGTCCTGGTGCTCGAGATGGGCATGAACCATTTCCACGAGATCGAGCGCCTGTCCCAGTCCGCCAATCCCAACCTTGCCATCGTGAGCAAGATCGGCACCTCTCACATCGGCATTTTGGGCAGCCGCGAGAACATCGCCCGCGCTAAGGCCGAGATTGTCCAGGGTATGTGCGCCGCCGGCGACTTCTTGCCGCTGCTGGTTTTGGGCGGTGAGGACGACTTTACGCCGTTCATTCGCGATACGTTCGCCCAGCCTGCTGGTATCGATGTGATGCTGGCCGGCGTCTCGGACGATGATGAGGTCCGCGCCCGCGAAGTTCGTGTTGATGACGAGGGCCGTCCGGTCTTTACGCTCGATTTTGGTCAGGGCGAGACAATCGATACCATGCTTGCTATCCCCGGCGTGCAGTCCGTTCCAAATGCCGTTAAGGCCGCCGCGGTTGCCTATCGCCTGGGCGTGACGCCCGAGCAGATCGATGCTGCCTTTAGGGGCCTCACAATCACCGGTCACCGCCAGGAGATCAAGCGCGCCAAGAGCGGTGCACGCATCATCGATGACTCCTATAACGCCAGCGCCGAATCGATGGCAGCCGGTCTCGATCTGCTGTGCTCGCTTTCGTGCACGGGGTCTCGCATGGCGATCCTGGGCGAGATGGGCGAGATGGGCGATGAGGCTCCTCGCATGCATGAGCTCGTGGGCGCCTATGCCGCCGCCAAGAAGCTCGACATGCTGGCGTGCGTGGGTGGTGAGCTGGCCCAGCTTATGGCCGATGCCGCGCGCATGATGGGCATGGACGAGGACCGCATCCAGGTGTTCTCCGATTATCAGCAGGTGCTCGACCGCATGGGCGGCGCGCTTGAAAAACATGATGTTGTACTGGTCAAGGGTTCCCGCTTTGTTGAGCTCGACCGCTTTGTGGAAGGTGTGTGCTAGCCCATGTTCGGCAATCCCTCGTATCCAACGTATCAGGCTTTTTTGGGGCTTGGCATCGCCGCCGCCATTGCGCTGCTGCTCATGCCGTGGTGGATCAAGCTGCTCAAGGTCGAGGGTATCGGCCAGCAGGTTCGTGCCGACGGCCCCAAGCGTCATTTGGTTAAGCAGGGAACGCCCACCATGGGTGGCGTTGTCATCCTCATCGCGATCTCGCTGACCTGCCTGCTGATGGGCAAGCTCACCACCGAGCTCGTGCTCGTGCTGCTCGCCACGCTGGCGACCGGCGTGCTGGGTCTGATCGACGACCTGACCTCCGTTACGCATGGGCGCTCGCTCGGTCTGACGCCTCATGCCAAGATGATCGGCCTAACCATTATCTGTGTCACCTTTACGGTGCTTGCCGTCAACTGGTGCGGCGTCGCCCCCGAGATTCGTTTTCCCGGCGGCCTGACGATCGACCTTGGCGTGCTTTCGACCACCATCTGCGGCCTTTCGTTCCCGTGGCTCTACATTGTCTTTTGCTGGCTGATGATCGCCGGTCTTTCTAATGCCGTGAACCTGACCGATGGCCTTGACGGTCTTGCTGGTGGCACCTCCATGATCGCCATGCTCGCCATGGCTGCCATGGCGTTTTTGCACGGAGACGTGAACCTGTCCATCTTCTGCACCGCGTGTGCCGGTGCCTGCTTGGGCTTTCTGTGGTTCAACTGCTATCCGGCGAGCATCTTTATGGGCGATACCGGCTCGCTTGCCCTGGGCGCCGCGTTTGCCTGCACGTCCATCATGACCAACACCGAGGTCGTCTCCCTTATCATCGGCGGCCTGTTTATCGTTGAGACCCTTTCGGTCATGATTCAGGTTGTCTACTTCCACTTTACGCACAAGCGCGTCTTCCTTATGGCGCCCATCCATCATCATTTCGAAAAGAAGGGTTGGGCCGAGACCAAGGTCGTCATCCGTTTTTGGATTATCGCTGCGGCCTTTGGTGCCGTTGGCCTTGCCCTGTTCTTCCAGTTGGGATAGTGGTCTTTCATGCCTCTTGCTGATGTCTTTAGCCTGCTCGTTTTGGGTCAGGGCAAATCCGGTCTCGATGTCGCCCGCTGGGCGCTGGCACATCCCGAGCGCGTAAGTGCCGTTACCGTGTATGGCGGCGGCACCTCTGAGCCCAATGACGCCACGCGTGCGCTCGAGGCTGCTGGTGCGTCGTTTGTCTATGGGACCGAACAGGTCGAGGGCGCCTATGACGTATGCGTGACGTGCCCGGGCATCTCGGAGTTCTCGGGCTTCTTTAAGGCCGGGCGCGAGCATGCCGCCCAGATTATGGGTGAGCCCGAGTTTGCCTATCGCCTGTCGCCCGATAACTGGATTGCCATCACGGGCACCAACGGCAAAACGACCACCACGTCGCTGACTGATTATCTGCTCAAGGCTGCCGGCGAGGCCAGCGTTGCTGTCGGCAACATCGGCGAGCCGCCGGTCAACGAGATTGACGGCCGAGCCCACAACGAGTGGTTTGTGGCTGAGCTCTCGAGCTATCAGATTGCTACGACCACCGAGCTCCACCCGCGCGTGGCGGTGCTGCTCAACATCACTCCCGACCACTTGGGCTGGCATAAGAGCCATAAGAACTACGCGCTTGCCAAGGTCAAACTGTTTGACAATATGGTCGATGACGATCTGGCGGTTGTCGACGTCGAAGACGCCGGCATTCACGAGTTCGATGAGTACATCTACACGCCGGGTCGTCGCATCTGCAAGGTCGCTTTTGACGAGCCCGAGGGCGAGGATGCCGCCTTTGTGCGCGACGGCAAGATGGTCGTGCGCCTGAAGGACGTCGAGACCCCGCTCATCGCTGCATCCGAGCTCAAGATCTCGGGCCATCACAATGTTATCAATGCCCTGTGCGCTGCCACGGCTGCCCTGGCAGTCGGTGCCGATGTCGATGGCGTCTGCCGCGGTCTGGCCTCGTTCCAGCCGCTCGAGCACCGCGTGGAGCCGTGTGGCGAGATTGACGGCGTGCGCTACGTCAACGATTCCAAGGCGACCAACGCCGATGCGGTCGAGAAGGCACTGACGGCATTTCCCGATGACGATGTGATCTTGCTGCTCGGCGGCCACGATAAGGGCACGCCGCTCACGGACTTCGCGCGCTTCGTTATGGACAACGTGCGCTCGGTCGTCTGCTTTGGCGATGCGCGTGAGCGCTTCACCGCCGCTATGGACGAGGCCGATGTCGATGGCGATGTGGATATCGCCCAGGCGGATGACCTACGCGACGCCGTGGACGTCGCCCGTTCGCTGTCGAGCCGTGGTGACGTGATCTTACTTTCTCCTGCCTGCTCTTCGTTCGATGAGTTCTCGGGCTATGAGGAGCGCGGCCGCGTGTTTAAGGACTACGTGGCCCAGCTTGCCGCTGCAGCGAAATCACAAATGGAATAGGGGTTGCGGTGAGAGAGGAGAGCCCCCGTCAAGGTATGAGGAGGCCCGACTCGGACCGTGCTTCCTCGCGGCGCATAACACCGCGTTCCGGCCGCGGCGGGCAGTCGTTTAGCGAACGCAATATTGCCGGCGTTCCCGCCCGTATCATGCGCCCCCGTTTGATATTCATGGCCTGCCTGTTTACTTTGGTGTGCTTTGGCCTGCTGATGGTGTACTCGGCGTCTTCGGTCGAGGCGCTGCACGAGAATGGCTCGGCGACGTTTTTTCTGGGTCGACAGGCCGCGTTTGCCGTGGTCGGTGTTCTGGCGCTGATTGCCATCGTGCGCGTTTTGCCGGACAGCTGGTTTGGGGAGGATGTGCTCAGGATCTTCCTTATCGGCATGATAGGGCTACTGCTTCTGGTGTTCTTGGTGGGCAGCGGCAGCCGTGGCGCCACGCGCTGGCTCAACATCGCCGGTATTCAGTTCCAGCCTTCCGAGTTTTTAAAGCCATTTGCCATTGCGTATTCGGCCATCATGCTTGATCGCTTCTTTTCGCCCGGTGGCAACATCAACGAATTCCTTCGCAAGATGGGCATCTACCTGGGTATTTCGCTCTTTCTGATCTTTATCCAGCCCGATTTCGGTACTGTCCTGATCATCCTGTTGACCCTTATGTGCATGGCGTTGTTTGCGGGTCTCGACCCCAGATTTATCATCGGCGTGCTAATCTTCGGCATTCTCGTGATCGTGATTGCGCTTGTCGCAGAGCCGTACCGTATGGTGCGTATTCAGGTTGCCTTGAACCCTTGGGCCGACGAGTATGGTGACGGCTATCAGGCCACGCTTGCCATCATGGCCTTTGCCTCGGGCGGTCTGTTCGGCCGTGGCATCGGCAACTCAACCATGAAGTACTCGTATCTGCCCGAGGCGCACAATGACTACATCCTGGCCATCATTGGCGAGGAAGTCGGTTTTGTCGGAACCGTGCTGTTCTTCTTGGTGTTTGCGATGCTGATCTACTCGGCGTTTCGCATTGCCGAGCAGGCGACCGATCGTCGGGGCGCGCTCATGGCGTCTGGCTCCGCGGTCATTCTCGCGGTGCAGTTTTTGATTAACGCGCTTGGCATCCTCAACGTGTTTCCCATGACGGGCAAACCGTTGCCGTTTATTAGCTACGGCGGTTCGTCGATTATCGTGTCGCTCATGCTTGCCGGGTTGATCCTGCGCGTTTCGTACGAGAGCGCCCGCCGCGATGAGTACGCCCGCCGCCGTGAGAGCTTTGCCGTTATGGACGAGAGCACCGCCGGTGTGGCCCATGTGCGCGGTGAACGACCTTCGCGTAGTGGCTTTACCGTTCTGGATGGTTCTGCATCCGAGCCGGCAGCTCGTCCACGCCCGCGAACGGCTCCGCAAGGTCGTCCGCAGCGCCCCTGCTCTCGCAACGCGGGCGGCGGATATAATCGAATCGATTTGAACTCGGACCCGTCGGCGCGTCTGCGCACCGACGACCAGGGACCGCGTGTACGAAGGGACTACCATGACCGATAAGATGACCGTTGCTATTGCAGCCGGCGGCACGGCAGGACACATCAACCCCGCGCTCGCCTTGGCCGAAGAGCTGCGTGATCGTGGCCACCACGTTGTGTTCGTGGGCCAGTCGCGCAAGCTCGAGGGTCGTCTGGTCCCCGAGGCTGGGTTTGATTTTGTGCCCATTACGGTCACGGGCTTCGACCGCTCCCGTCCTTGGACGGCGCTGACCTCGCTGTGGCGTGTCAACAAGGCCAAGCGTGCGCTCGCCAGTCATTTCTCAAAGGTCGGCAAGCCCGATGCCGCCATCGGTTTTGGTGCCTATGTCGAGGTTCCGCTGCTGGGGTGGTGCAAGGGCGCGGGCGTTCCGTATCTGCTGCATGAGCAGAACTCTGTTCCGGGCCTGGCCAACAAGATGATGAACTCCCACGCCGCCCGCGTGTGCATCTCGGTGCCGGCAGCGCGCGCGGTCTTTGAGCGCGAAGGCGACCCTGACCACGTGCTCATGACCGGCAACCCCGTACGTCGCTCGGTGATCGAGGGCGATCGCGCTCGCGGCCGCAAGGCACTTGGCGTTCCCGAGGACGCTACGCTGCTGCTCGTCTTTGGCGGTTCACTTGGCGCCCAGCACCTCAACGAGCGCGTGGTTTCGCTCAAAAACGAGCTGCTTTCGCGCAAGAACCTCTATGTGTTGCATTCGACGGGTGCCGACGGCTTTGAGGAGACCGAGCGCGCTTTGGCGCTGACGCCCGAGGAGGCGAAGCGTTACCGCGTCCAGCCTTACATCGACAACATGGGCGATATGCTGGCTGCTGCCGATTTGGTGCTCTCGCGTTCGGGTGCATCGAGCGTGGCCGAGATCGCTGCGCTCGCCGTGCCCTCGGTGCTCGTGCCGTATCCGCATGCGACGGCCGACCACCAAACCACCAATGCTCGTTATCTGGTCGACGCCGGGGCCGGCGTGCTCTGCGCCGATGCCGATATCGACGGTTCTGCCTTTGCCGATGAGCTGCTGCACCTGGTCGATGACGCGGCGGCGCGCGACGCCATGCGTCAGGCGGCGCGTGGTCTGGCTCAGGATAGAGCCGCCGCTCTTCTGGCGGATGCGGTAGAGGGTTTGCGTTAGTTAGACGGGATATCTTCGGTCGCCCTCGCGCTGATGCGGTAGGTGCGGTACAGTTAACGGGTTACAGGCAGTGTTTACGCAAGGAGTACACGAGCACATGGCTGATTCCCAGACTGCAACCTCCGCGCCCGAGTTTAAGAGCGCCCACTTTATCGGTATCGGCGGCGCCGGCATGAGCGGCATCGCCCTCGTTCTGCACGAGCGCGGTTATGCCGTTACCGGCTCCGACCTTAAGACGTCACGTTATATCCGCCAGCTTACCCGCGCTGGTGTGAAGGTGCATGTGGGCCATGAGGCCGCCACGATTGACGAGGTCAAGCCCGACGTGGTTGTTGTCTCCACCGCTATTCCGGAGTCCAACCCTGAACTCGTGCGCGCTCGCGAGCTTGGTATTCCCGTGTGGCCCCGTGCCAAGATGCTCTCTGCTTTGGGCCACGGCTACACCACCGTCGCTGTTGCCGGCACGCATGGCAAGACCACCACGTCTTCGATGTGTGCCACCATGCTCGACCGCATGGGTCTGGATCCGAGCTTCCTGATCGGTGGCATCGTCGAGGGCTATGACACGAACGGCAAGAACGGCTCGGGCGACTACTTTGTCGCCGAGGCCGACGAGTCCGACAGCTCCTTCCTGTTCCTGAACCCCAACGTAGTCATTGTGACCAACGTCGAGGCCGACCACCTCGATCACTACTCGGGTATCGAGGAGATCGAGGCAACTTTCGCCAAATTCATGAGCCTGGTGGGCGAGGACGGCACCGTCATCGTCTGCGGTGAGGACCCGCATCTGGTCGAGCTCGCCAAGTCGACGGGCCGTCACGTGCTTTCCTACGGCTTTGCCGAGAGCAACGACATCGTCTGCATGCACCCGGATGTCAAGGGCATCCAGAGTGACTTTATCGTTCGCTTTGAGGACGGCACTGAGCGCGCTGTGGAGATCAAGAGCAATCCCGGTCGCCACAACATGCTCAACGCCACGGCGGTGCTCACCGTCGCCCATGTCCTGGGCCTTGACATCGACGCCGCCGCCAAGGCGCTCTCGAGCTTTGAGGGCGTCCGCCGTCGCTTTACCCACGTGGGCGATATCGATGGCATCACCGTGGTCGATGATTACGGCCATCACCCCACCGAGATCAAGGCGACGCTTGCTGCCGCTTCGTCGCTGGGTTACAAGCACGTCGACGTCGTGTTCCAGCCGCACCGCTATTCGCGCCTGCAGGCCCTGTGCGACGACTTTGCCGATGCATTTGCCAATGCCGATAAACTGCTGCTGATTGATGTGTTCTCGGCTGGCGAGATGCCCATTCCGGGTGTCACCTCTAAGATGCTCGCCGATACCGTGCGCGCCAAGCATCCTGGCAAGGAGGTCGTGTACTGCTCCAGCCGTCTTGAGCTCAATCAGGAGCTCAAGCAGATGGTGGGCGAGGGCGACCTGCTGCTCACCATGGGTGCCGGCGACGTTACGACCGTCGGTCCCGAGTTCATTGAGTATCTGACTGCCAAGAAAGACGCTTAAGTCTAATGGGTCTGTTTAACGCCGTCATGGCGCTCTCGGGCATGATCGACACGGATGTGATCGAGGACGAGCGCCTTGCGCGTCATACGAGCTATCGTATCGGCGGCAAGGCCGACCTCTTTGTGACGTGCCATAGCTATCATGCCCTCCGCCGCGCCGTGGCGGTGCTCGATCGCGAGCAGGTGCCGTGGGTCATCATCGGCAAGGGCTCCAATCTGCTGGTTGCCGATGGCGGTTATCGCGGTGCCGTCATTTCGCTCGGACGTGAGTTCCAGCGCACGGTTGTTGCCGATGACGGTTGTACGCTGACGGTCGGTGCGGGCGTGATGTTTGCGCGCCTGGTCAACGATGCCCTGTCGCGTAGCCTCTCGGGCCTTGAGTTTGCCGTTGGCATTCCTGGTTCGGTCGGCGGTGCGATATCTATGAATGCCGGCACGCGGACCGAGTGGATTGGCTCGCTGGTTGAGGATGTCGTAACGTTTGACCCGGCATCCGGTATCAAGCATTATGCGGGGTCCGAGATCTCTTGGGGCTACCGCGAATGTAGCCTTCCCCGCAATGAGATCATCCTCGAGTGCGTGCTCAAGCTTAAACCGGCGCCCAAGGCCGACATTCGCGAGCGCATGGAGCGGTACCTTACAAGGCGCAAGCGTACGCAGCCCATGGGTCGCGCATCCTGCGGGTCTGTCTTTCGCAACCCGCCCGATGCGAGTGTGGGCAAGCTTATCGAGGATTGTGGATTAAAGGGATTTTCGATTGGCGGCGCG
>CABUDB010000016.1 GCA_902490245.1 uncultured Collinsella sp. | reverse complement strand
AAGTTCGTCGCCAGCTTGGGCGGCGGGGCCGCAGCGGCCAGCACCTCACGCGCTGCCGGCACCAGTAAGGAAGACTTTGAGCGTGCCAAGCGCACGGCCAAGAAGATGTGGAAGGGTCGCAAGACCACGGCATACCTCAAGTGCCCCAACTGCGGCCAGATGCTCTCCGTCCCCAAGGGCAAAGGCAAGATCCGCGTCACCTGCCCCAAGTGCCACGCCAAGATGGAAACCCGCTCCTAGCGCCCGCACGCGGGACAAATTAATCAGGTTTGTTTGTCCCAAATCTTAAGTATTTGTTCGATAAAAAAGCCGAGGCCTCGTGTTGAGACCTCGGCTTTTTGTATGCGGCAACGGAGCTGTCCCTTTGACTCGTCTACGCCACACCGTCGCGGGCAAGCTCCTCGGCCAACGCCTCGGCAGGCATGGCCATAATCGCGTCGAGCTCGGCGTCCACCTCGGGGATGCGCTTCACCTTCAGCTTGCGCACCAGATCACCGCGACACATCACGTGCATCGGCTCACGCAGGGCGCACAGGTCATCGAGCGGGTTCTCGCGCGTCACCAGGATATCGGCGGCCTTGCCGCACTCGATCGTACCGGTCTCGCCGCCCAGCCCCAGCAGCTCGGCATTGACCTGCGTGGCCGTATGCAGCGCAAAGGCGTTGCTCACGCCCACGTACTTGGCAAAATAGGCAACCTCACGCCACATGTCGTACTGCGTCACAAACGGGCAGCTCGAGTCCGTGCCCAGGCCCACCTTAACGCCAGCTTCCAGTGCGGCACGGGCGCTCTCGATGATGCCCGAACACACGATGTCGCCGTTCTTCTTTTGCGTATCGGTCGAATGGGTCTTCTCCGGATTGAGCAGCACAAACGGCAGCGCGGGGCTGATAGTGCAGGTAACGCTGGGCGCACGCCCCTCAAGCTGCGTGCCCGCGGCGCCGCGGTACAGTTCCAAGATCTCGGGAGTCATCGGGGCACCGTGCTCGATCGTATCGACGCCGGCCTCAAGCGCGGCCTTCACGCCCTCGGTACTCTCGACATGGGCCATAACCGGCAGGCCCACCTCGTGCGCAGCCTTGCACGCCGCCGTGGCAACCTCGACCGGCATGCGCAGCACGCCCGGCTCGCCCACCTCGGTAGCGTCGAACACGCCGCCCGTCACGAACAGCTTGATGACATCGGCACCGCGCGCATACAGGTCTCGCACCTGCTCGGCCGCCTCGACGGGGCTGTTGGCCACCTGAGCGAACAGGCCCGCGCCATGGCCGCCCGGCACCGTGACGCCCGTTCCCGGCGCCACCAAACGCGGACCCTGATACTTGCCGGCATCGATAGCATCGCGCACAGCAAGATCGGCAAACAGCGGATCGCCCGCGCCGCGCACCGTGGTCACGCCGCTTGCCAGCTGCTGCTGGGCACTGCCCTTAAGAATGTGGCGCACGATGGCGCGCCCCACGGGATTATCGAGCTTCTTCATCAGCGCGCCCGCATCGCCGGCCGAGACCGGCTTGCCCGAGCCGCACAGATGCACGTGCATATTGATGAGGCCCGGCATGAGATACGCACCGCCCAGGTCGATGATCTCGGCACCCGCTGGAGCTTGGGCCACGGCGCTCGGTCCCATCCAGGTGATGATGCCACGCTCGACGACCACGGCCATATCGGGCTGCGGCTCCATATGCTCCGAGCCATCCAGAACGGTCGCATTGATAAACAACGTGGGACGATCGGCAGTCGCCATATCGAGCTCCTCCCTCACGATTAACATGAACATTTGTCCATTATCACCTAGTCCCGCTGGATTGCTGCAGACGCATCGGTTAACGGAAGGAAGAGGGGATGTGGGGGACGGAATACATTGCAGTCCCACCCCAGCGGCACCAGGGAAATGTCTCGATCTGTAACAGGTACAGGGTTATTGGGCCCCCTGATGTTACAGATCGAGACATTCGGTCGACGTTTCACCGGCTTGTCTCGATCTGTAACAATTACGAGCTCAAACAGCCTCTAAACGTTACAGATCGAGACAAAACCTCTCAGCGCCCATACCACTGGCATCTCCACTCCTCAGCCAATTCAACCTGCCGAGGAATACCCGCCAGCCTCATTTTCTCGACTAGCTTCCCCGGGCCTTTGAGTTCGTTAAACGTAAACCGAAGCACCTTATGCCCGAGCATTGTCAGATGAGATTCCCGCTGACGCTCTGCCACGAATGGGTCAACCGACTCCCGACCCTCGCCGCTCTGCAAGGTGTACTTCCCCTTTCCGTCGAGCTCGCCGATGACACACGTCCCGTCCTCGAGCCGCCAAAAATAGTCGACACGAAACACTTGGCTCGGATCAAGCGGGTCGCGAAACTCCACCTGCAACTCTGGCACCGGAAAACCGTATGCAATAAAGAACGCCCGAAAACGAGACTCGCCGCCGTTTTCAGACAGCCCGTCCGCATACGACGCAATCACCTGTGCCCTGCGATACCCTCGCCTGCCCTCGCAATCGGCGCGGAGGCGCTCGCACAAATCCCCACGTGATACGCCTTTCGCTCGCAGTGCAGAATCGGCAATCGCCAACCCGTAGGAGAACGGCGCACGCAGTAGGCAATCCTCCACCGTGCGCCAAAACGACGTCACCCGCACGCCATCAACATGCTCGAGTGCGCCCGCCATCTGCGGACGCAACAACCTGCACCCGCCGCTCAACGTCACCGAACAACCCGTCTTAACAAGAAAACGCGACCCAAGCAGATCATTCGGCACCTCCAGACCCCACAAAAGCGCCGCGTCATAGCCCCAAAACGCCCAATCGGGATGAAATTCCGCAAGCCCTTTGATAGTCCTCAGCGCTCGCTCCGCCGGCGTCGATGCATCCCAATCATGCTGAAAGCAGAACAGATACGGCTCGGGTTCCGCGATATCATCGGTTCCCACATGACGCCGCAGCCACATGAGCTCGGCATTGTCATGCGTTGCGAGCAGCGCACCTTGCTCGGTCGTCTCCGTGAGCCGCGCGAGCATCCTATTCCGCGCCAACGTGTTGCGAGTCGCATGTTTGTGTTTGAGAACGGTATTGGACACTTTCATCACCACCACATCGGACAACTGGACCATCGCCGCTGTTGCCTCCGCTGACAAATGTCTTGATCTGTAACAGGAAGACAGTCTTTGAGCCTCTAGTTGTTACAGAACAAGATCTTTCGGCACCGCGTCCAACCTTTGTCTCGATCTGTAACAGTTAGGTCGAATTTTGGCCTGTAGATGTTACAGATTGAGACATTCCCCCAGCCAAGTGCCAAACGTCTCGATCTGTAACAGTTAGACGTTCTCCAGGCCTCCAAACGTTACAGATTTAGACAAACCAGCGGCGCCCAAGCATTCGTCTCGATCTGTAACAGGTAGACCGGTTTTTTGTCCCTAAACGTTACAGATCGAGACATAAAGACAGAAGGCAAGGCAGGACAACGCCAGGCCCATCCCCTACTCCCACTCCTGCTCGTAGATGTTGAGCGACTTTACGTACCGCCCCTGGGCGCCCATGATGTCGCGGACCAGACGCAAGAAGAAGCTGATGCACGAGGTGTCGAAGCCATCTTCCAGGTCTTCTGGATGAACGGCGCCAGGCCCGTCGACCGCCGTGTCGCTCAGGCGCGCGATGTCATATAAGTAGAGCTGTCCCGCTGTAAGCCAGACATCGTCGACGCAGGCGAGGCGCACCGCAATCGCGCCGTCATTCCAATGCTCCTTTTGCACGATATGCGGGTCGTAGACATCAAAGCGATGATCGGCGCGTGTGTCCTTCAGCGCAACCATGCCGTTCGCAGGATCCTTGTCCAAAATGCCAAAGCGCGAGAAATAATGCGTGTCGCGTACCTGCTCGAGCCGCTTGAGCGAGGCAGGCGAAAGCGATGCCGGCGGCTCGTCAACATACAGCTCGAGCAGCGTCTTGCCATGGCGATAGGGGCGCTCGAAGAGCAGCCAATCGGTAAATGCCATGTTGTAGGCCATGATTTCGTTTTGCGAAGGCTCGGTGCAATAGCTGAGCCACGGGTCGACAATGATCTCGAACTGTTCGCGCGCCGGCTCCAAAAACTGGAACTTCCGCAGCATCCAAAAATGGGCCATGTCGGCAATATCGTTGCCGACGGCTTCGGCTAGCTGCGCTCGGTCTAAAGCGTGGTCAGTCATGGCATCCTCCTCAAACTGATGGACCTCAATTTGAGCTTACGAGGAGGGTGGGCAGCCACTGTCAGCACGGGCAAAATAGACCTCCGGCTGCAAACCAGATGCTGACCAAACACCTGACGAAAAGCTTGACCGAATGAGCACACCGCTTAGAAACCGCAGGTAGACATAGACAGCCAACCCGCCCTTTTGAGCCAGATGCCCGCAGCCACCACAGAAACAACAGGTGACCACAGCCCAAAAAGTCGACAAATGAACACCCGCACGTCAGCAAACGAACAAATCGTTCGAAGGCGCGCAAAGAGTGTCCCCAGCGACTAGACAAAAAAGAACGTCCCCAATGACTAGTCATTGGGGACGTTCTTGAATGACTACCTTACAGCTCCAGCGCGTCTGCGACTTCGGCAGCGCAGGCCAGGGCATCGGCCATGGCACTCACAACGAGCGAGCTGCCGTTGCGGGCATCACCCGCCACATACACCGGCGCGGCATCCGCGGCGACGCCGTCGACACGCGCCGCGAGGTGCGAGCCCTCGGCAGCCATCACCGGCAGCGGACGACCAGCGGCGGCAACAGGCACGCTCACCGCATCGAACACGCCATGCTCGGGACCCGTAAATCCGCAGGCGATGAGCACCAGCTGCGCCGGTACCTCGTGCTCGGAGCCCGCGATGCGTTCGGGCTTTCCCGCCGACCAGTCCAGATCGACCACGCGCAGACCCGCAGCCGCGCCCTTCTTGTCCAGCAGCACCTCGAGGGTATCCACGCCCCAGGCACGCATCTCGCCACCCATGGCGGCAATGGCCTCCTGCTGGCCATAGTCGGTCTTCTTCACATTGGGCCACTGCGGCCAGGGGTTGCTCGCCGCGCGCTTATCGGGCGCAGCCGGCAAGAACTCAAACTGGCGCACGCTGCGCGCACCCTGGCGCACCGCAGTACCCACGCAGTCGTTGCCCGTATCGCCACCGCCAATGACCACGACGTCCAGGCCGCGCGCGTTCACAGCGGGCTCGCCGCCGTCGAGCACCGAGACGGTCGAAGCCGTCAGGTAGTCCACGGCATACACCACGCCGGGCGCATCGATGTTCGCAGCCGAAAGCCCGCGCGGGGCACGGGCACCAGCAGCCACCACGACAGCGTCAAAGCCATCGAGCTTGGCTGCCACCGCAGGGTCCGTCACGTCGGCACCCAGCTCAAACACAATGCCCAGCTCGCGCATAAGTGCCACGCGACGCTCGACAACGGACTTCTCGAGCTTCATGTTGGGAATGCCGTACATGAGCAGGCCGCCCGGGCGGTCGTCACGCTCAAACACCGTCACGCGGGCACCGCGACGCGCAAGCTCCCATGCTGCCACCAGACCAGCAGGACCGGAGCCCACCACGGCAACCGTGGGTGCGCCCTCCCCTGCCGGCTCAAAGCGGCGCGGACCGCCGTTGGCCCACTCATGGTCGCTGATCGCGCGCTCGTTGTCGTGAATCGTCGTGGGCTGGCCGTCGACCGAGCCCAGGTTGCACGCGGCCTCGCACAGCGCTGGGCACACGCGGCTCGTGAACTCGGGCATGGGCGAGGTGAGCGACAGGCGCTCGGCAGCCTCTTCCCAGCGGCCGCGGTACACCAACTCATTCCACTCGGGAATCAGGTTGTGCAGCGGGCAGCCGCTCGGGCGTGCCTTGCCAAAGCTCGCGCCCATCTGGCAAAACGCCACACCGCACATCATGCAGCGGCTCGCCTGGGCGCGACGTGCATCGTCATCGAGCTTCACGTACAGCGGATCAAAATCATGGCTGCGCTCCTCCACGGGGCGAAGCTCGTGGGTCACGCGATCGATATCAAGAAAAGCACCGGGCTTACCCATGGCACTTACGCCTCCTTCTTGGTCGAAGCAACAGAGCTGGCAGCCACGGACGCAGCACCCGCAGCACCGCCCGCAACATCGAAGCGAGCAACATCCGCGTCACTCGCGCGACCGGTCACAATGTCAAACGCCAGCTCCTCGGCCTGCGCATGCGTCTTGCCTACGGCCTCGGCGGCGGCGACAATCGCCAGCACGCGCTCGTACTCGGTCGGAATGACCTTCACAAAGTGCTTGCTCATCGTCTCAAAGCTGTAGAGCAGCTTAATGCCGCGCGGGCTCTGCGTCGCGTCCACGTGCTCCTGGATGAGCTCGCGAATCTGCGCCAGCTCGCCGGCCGTCGGGGCTTTAAGCTCAACGCTCTCGTGGTTCACACGGGCATCGAGCGTGCCGTACTGATCGAAGACATAAGCCACGCCACCCGTCATGCCGGCGGCGAAGTTCTGCCCGACCTCGCCCAGGATGAGCGCCAGACCACCCGTCATGTACTCGCAGCCATGGTTGCCGCAGCCCTCGACCACCACGGTGGCACCGGAGTTGCGTACGCCAAAGCGCTGGCCTGCCAGGCCGTTAATGAAGCTGCGGCCGCTCGTGGCGCCAAAGAACGCAACGTTGCCCACGATGATGTTCTCATCGAACTTGTAGGTCGCATGCGGGTTGGGGCGCACCGACACCTCGCCGCCCGAAAGGCCCTTGCCAAAGTAGTCGTTGGCGTCGCCGCACACGTTGAGCGTAATGCCGCGCGGCAGGAAGGCGCCAAAGCTCTGACCGGCCGAACCATCGCAATCGATGGTGATGGAGCCGGCGGGCAGACCCTCGGGATGCGCCTTGGTCACCGCGTTGCCCAGGATGGTGCCCACGCAGCGGTTGACGTTGGCGATATCGGCGCGGAAGCGAATCGGGCGCAGGTGCGCACGGGCATCGGCCGTATAGGGCACAAACAACGTGGAGTCGAGCGTCTTGTCGAGCTCGCTGTCCGCGGCCATCTGCGGCAGGAAGTGACGACCGTCGGCACCCGGGATATGGGCACCGAACTCGCAGGTCGCGCTCGCCAGCACGGGCGACAGATCGAGCAGGTTAGCCTTGCGGTTGCCCGGGACCTCGATCTGGCGCAGGCACTCGGGATGGCCGACCATCTCGTCGACGGTGCGGAAGCCCAGGCTCGCCATGACCTCGCGCAGTTGCCCGGCAACAAAGAGCATAAAGTGCTCGACGTGCTCGGGCTTGCCGCGGAAGCCGCGACGCAGGCGGCAGTTTTGCGTAGCGATGCCGGCCGGGCAGGTATCCTGCTGGCAGTCACGCTGCATGAGGCAGCCCATCGAGATGAGCGGCATGGTCGCAAAGCCAAACTCCTCGGCGCCCAGCAGGCAGGCGACGGCAACATCGGTGCCGTCCATGAGCTTGCCGTCAGCCTCGAGCACCACGCGTGAGCGCAGGCCGTTTTGCAGCAGCGTCTGTTGAGCCTCGGCAAGACCGAGCTCCAGCGGCAGACCCGCGTGCCAGATAGAGTCGCGCGCAGCGGCACCCGAGCCGCCGTTGTGGCCGCTGATCAAGATCTTGTCGGCAGCACCCTTGGCCACACCGGTGGCGATGGTGCCGACGCCCGCCTCACTGACCAGCTTGACCGACACGCGCGCGCCGGGGTTGGCGTTCTTAAGATCGAAGATGAGCTCGGCCAGGTCCTCGATAGAGTAGATGTCGTGGTGCGGCGGAGGCGAGATCAGGCCGATGCCGGGCGTGGACTGACGGACCTCGGCAATCCAAGGGTAGACCTTCTTGCCGGGCAGGTGGCCGCCCTCGCCGGGCTTGGCGCCCTGGGCCATCTTAATCTGAATCTCGAAGGCGCTGCACAGGTAGCGGCTCGTCACGCCAAAGCGCGCACTTGCCACCTGCTTGATCGCGGAGTTCTTGGAGTCGCCGTTGGCCAGCGGGGTCTCGCGACGCGGGTCCTCGCCGCCCTCGCCCGAGTTGGAGCGTCCGTGCAGGCGATTCATGGCGATGGCCATGCACTCGTGCGCCTCTTTGCTGATGGAGCCATACGACATGGCGCCGGTGTTAAAGCGGCGGACGATGTTGAGCGCGGGCTCGACCTCGTCGAGTGCCACCGGGGTGCGGCCACTGGCATCAAAGTCCAGCAGGTCGCGCAGGCGCACGGCACGGCCGGTGCGGTGCAGGCGGGCGCTGTACTCCTTAAAGGTGTCGTAGCTGTCCTCACGGCAGGCGGTCTGCAGCAGGTAGACAGTCTGAGGGTCGATCAGGTGATCCTCGCCACCGAGCGGGCGCCACTTGGTCAGACCCAGTGTGGGCAGCTGATCGGGAGCCGGGCTCTTAAGGATGGCGAGCGCGGCGTCGTAGCGCTCGTTTTGCTCGCGCTCAACGTCCTCGACACCCATACCGCCCACACGGCTCACCGTGCCGGCGAAGTACGCGTTGACGAACTCCGGCGTAAAGCCCACGGCCTCGAAGATCTGCGCCGAATGGTAGCTCTGCACCGTGGAGATGCCCATCTTGGACATGATGGAGACGATGCCGGCAGTCGCAGCCTTGTTGTAGTTGGCGATGCCCTGCTCGGCAGAAACGTCCAGATCGCCGCGCGCCGCCAAGTCGCGAATGCACACATGTGCGTTATACGGATAGATGCCGCTTGCGGAGTAGCCCACCAGCGCCGCAAAGTCGTGCGGAGACACGGCATCGCCGCACTCCACCACGATATCGGCAAAGGTGCGCACGCCGGCGCGGATCAGGTGGTTGTGCACGCAGCCCACGGCAAGCAGCGACGGCACGGGCACCTCGCCCGCTCCGGCGCGATCGCTCAGCACCACAATGTTCACGCCGTCGCGGACCGCAGCCTCAACGTCCTCGGCAAGCTGTTTGAGCGCAGTCTGCAGCGCGCCCTCGCCAGCATCGCGGCGGTAGACGGCACGGAAACGGTGGGTCTTAAAGCCAACACGGTCGATGGCACAGATATGTTCGAACTCTTCCTCGTTGAGCAACGGGCGCTCCAAGCGCACCAGCTGACAGGCCGTGCGGGAATCCTCGAGCAGGTTGCCGTGGTTGCCCAGGTAGAGCGTGGTCGAAGTTACCATATGCTCGCGCAGGGCGTCGATCGGCGGGTTCGTGACCTGGGCGAACAGCTGATAGAAGTAGTCAAAGAACGAACGTGTCTTCTTGGACAGGCAGGCCAGCGGTGCGTCGATACCCATCGAGGCGAGCGGGGCCTTGCCCTGCTGGGCCATGGGGCGCACGACCTCGTCGACGTCATCCCAGTGGTAGCCGAGCTTGGCCATACGCACGGCGGCGGGCACCTCAGCGTCCTCGGCGGGCGCGGGCGCGGCGGGCTTGTCGAGCGCGTCGACGGTCAGCGTCTCCTCGGCAATCCAATCACGGTAGGGCTTTTCCTTGGCGTAACGGGCGCGCAGCTCGTCATTGTAGATCACGCGGCCGCGGGCAAAATCAACCTCGAGCATCTGACCCGGTCCCAGGCAGCCGCTCGTCAGGATGTTCTCGGGGCGCACCTCGATGGTGCCCACCTCGCTCGCCAGCATAAAGCGGCCGTCGCGCGTCACGTAGTAGCGAGCCGGGCGCAGGCCGTTACGGTCGAGGGCGGCACCCAGGGTACGGCCGTCGGTAAAGGCGATGGCCGCCGGACCGTCCCACGGCTCCATGAGCATGGACTGGTAGGCGTCGTAGGCGCGGCGCTCCTCACTCAGGCTATCGTTGTGGTCCCACGGCTCGGGCAGCAACATGGACGCGGCACGCGTGAGCGGACGACCGTTCATGACCAAAAACTCGAGCACGTTGTCCAGAATCGCGGAGTCGGAGCCCTCGCGGTTGATGATGGGCATCACGCGCTCAAGATCGTGCTGCAACACGGGACTGTACAGGTTGGGTTCGCGGGCGCGAATCCAGTTGACATTGCCCTTGAGGGTGTTGATCTCGCCGTTGTGGATGATAAAGCGGTTGGGGTGCGCACGCTCCCAGCTGGGCGTGGTGTTGGTGGAGTAGCGCGAGTGGACGAGCGCCACGGCCGTTTTGACGGCGGCGTCGTTGAGGTCGATGAAGAAGCGGCGCATCTGCGTGGCCACAAGCATGCCCTTGTACACGATAGTGCGCGAGCTCATGGAGCACACGTAGAAGATCTTGTCTCGCAGGGCAAACTCGGCGTCGGCCTTCTTCTCGATGGTGCGGCGGCACACGTACAGGCGACGCTCAAAGGCATCGCCGGCGGGCGTGTCGTCCGGACGGCCCAAGAAGGCCTGCAGGATAGTGGGCATGCAGGCGCGGGCCGTCTCGCCCAGGTCGTGCGGGTCGACCGGCACCTCGCGCCAAAAGAGCAGCGGCACGCCGGCCTCGGCGCAGCCCTCCTCAAACACGCGGCGGGCATCCTCTACGCCCTTGTCGTCCTGCGGGAAGAACAGCATGGCCACGCCATAGTCGCCCTCTGCCGGCAGAATCTGGCCGCACTTTTGGGCCTCTTTACGGAAAAAGTGATGCGGAACCTGGAACAGGATGCCAGCGCCGTCGCCGGTGTTCTTCTCGAGTCCCGTGCCGCCGCGGTGCTCCAAGTTGACCAGAATGGACAGTGCGTCGTCCAGAATCTGGTGATGTCGCTCACCGTTGATATCGGCAAGCGCGCCGATGCCACATGCATCGTGGTCGAATTCGGGGCGATAAAGGCCCTGCTGCTGAGCGGAATCTGCCTGCATCGCGATCCTCCCCTAGATATTTAGACAGTCAGTTGAATAGGCATAGTAGGAGCATCGCCGGCCCGTTGTGTTTCCCGCCCGTTTCGAAACAATCGCGTAACGCACGCCCTACGAGTAGACACCGCCGACCTCAAGGGCGACAACAAGGGCCCCAAGTTCGGCCTGTTAGCTCACCACTTCAAACATCTCAATCTGTAACAGGAAGGCCCAATTACGACGACTAACTGTTACAGATTGAGATGTTTTCGAGAGACAGTTCCGAATGTCTCGATCTGTAACACGAAGGGCCGGTTTTGGCGGCAAACTGTTACAGATCGAGAGATTACATAGGACCATTTCTTCCTGTCTCGATCTGTAACACCTAGGCCCAATTTCCATCCCTAGTTGTTACAGATCGAGACATTTCGGCAGCCCCCTTTCACCATCCCATTCAAATACAACAATTTTGTTAGTCTTGGTTAACTTTTAAGCTTAAAACGGGTATCCTTTGCGGCGTCAAGCAAACGGCACACAGGAGCGCACCATGCTCAACCATCTCAAACAACACTTTGGCTCCCGACGCACCGGTGGTCACGGAGGCCTAGACATTGCGCGGCATATCGGCCCCGGGCTGCTCGTGACCGTCGGCTTTATCGACCCGGGCAACTGGGCCTCCAATATGGCCGCGGGCTCGCAGTTTGGCTACGCGCTGCTGTGGATCGTCACGCTGTCCACGATTATGCTCATTGTGCTGCAGCACAACGCGGCGCACCTGGGTATCGCCACGGGCGCCTGCCTTGCCGAGGCCACGACACGTTACCTCCCCCGCTTCGTTGGACGCACGGTACTCGCCAGTGCCTATCTCGCGACTGTCGCCACCGCCATGGCCGAAGTCCTGGGTGGCGCGATTGCCCTTCAAATGCTCTTTGGGCTGCCCGTGCGCGCGGGCTGCGTCATCGTGGCGGCAGTATCGATGGCGATGCTCATGACGAACTCCTACAAGCATGCCGAACGCTGGATCATCGCCTTCGTAGGCGTGGTAGGACTCTCGTTTTTGGCCGAGCTTGCACTAGTCAAGGTCGACTGGCCGCAAGCCGCCGCAAGCTGGATCACGCCTAGTATGCCCACTGGCTCTGCCGCGATTATCGTGAGCGTCCTGGGTGCGGTCGTTATGCCACACAACCTTTTTCTGCACTCCGAGGTCATCCAATCCATGCACTTCGAAGGCCAAGGCGAGCAGGTTATCGAAGAACGTCTGCGCTACGAGCTCTTCGACACGCTCTTTTCGATGGGCGTGGGCTGGGCAATCAACTCGGCCATGGTCATCCTGGCCGCAACGACCTTCTTTGCGCACGGCATGGTCGTAGACGACCTCACCGTCGCAGCGGCCACGCTCTCCCCCATCTTGGGCCCGGCGAGCTCGACCATCTTTGCGGTAGCGCTGCTGTTCGCGGGATTATCGAGCAGCGTGACAGCGGGCATGGCGGCGGGAACCATCACTGCGGGCATGTTCGACGAGGAATACGACATCCACGACCGACATTCCTCGGTCGGGGTGGCGGCCTGTTTCGCCGGAGCAGTGGCGGCGTGCCTGGTCGTTCCAAATCCTTTTGAAGGTCTCATCTGGAGTCAGGCACTGCTGTCGCTTCAGCTGCCGATTACGGTCTTTGTGCTCATACGACTCACCAGTTCACGCCGCGTCATGGGCAAATACGCCAATTCGCGCCCGCTCAACGCGCTGCTTGTAGGGATTGGTGTCATCGTGACGATTCTCGATGTCGTGTTGTTGACAGGGATGTAATGGGACGGGGCACCTACCCAGGCAAACGTCTCGATCTGTAACATCTAGACCCGCTTTTGATGTCTAGATGTTACAGATCGAGATCATTCCGAGGGACAGCTCCGTTTGTCTCGATCTGTAACAGGAAGACCCGTTTTGAGCCGTTAGACGTTACAGATTAAGACAAAAGGTCGGCCGGACTCACAACAGACAGGATCGGCCAACAGCAACCGTGATCCCTTGGGGGCGGAGGAAAAGGGCCCCGGCCGAGAATTCGACCGAGGCCCTTGGACAGAGCTATGTTCGGCTTTCGCCGTGTGTCTGCGAGCTACTCCTCTACGAGCTCAAACTGATCGGGACCGACGCCACACACCGGGCACACATAATCCTCGGGCAGCTCGGGCGTATCGACCTCAACCTCGTAACCGCAAACGACGCACACGAACTTATACGTCTTCTTCTCCTCAGCCATGATGTTCTCCTCTCAAACGCAACTGGTGATGTA
>CABUDB010000015.1 GCA_902490245.1 uncultured Collinsella sp. | reverse complement strand
CTCGTGATCCTACTCGTGAGTATCGCCGGCGCGTTCTTTGGAGTGCTTGGTGTTCAGTAGGGCATCCGTCATAATTAAAACAATGTAAGAGGGGGCGTCGCGCACACTGTGCTGCGGCGCCCTTTTGCCGAAAGGTGGACAAGATGGAGTATCCACAGCTTGCCGTCATGAATATCAGCCATCGCTATTTTGACCTTGAGGAATTCTTTTCCTCGGCAGCGGCCTCGGGCTACACGTGTTGCGAGCTTTGGACCGGGGCGATGCATCTGTATGTCGATTGCCATGGATACGATTCGCTCGAGCAGGTGCGGGAGCTGTCGCAGCGGTATGGAGTTCGGATTGTGGGGCTTTGTCCCGAACAGAACAACCCCAAGCCGTGGAATATCGCGGCGCGTGGGAATGAGGCGCGTGCCCGCACGCTCGCGTACTTTAAGAACGTTGTGGATATCGCGGCGGAACTTGGAGCCGAGCAGGTCATGGTCTCGAGCGGCTGGGCATTTTTGAACGAGCCGATCGAGGACGCGTGGGGTCGCAGCGCCTCGATGCTGCGTGCGATTGCCGAGCATGCGGGAGAACGCGGCGTGCGACTGGTGCTCGAAGCCCTACAGCCGGTTGAGTCGATGATCGTGAACTCGGCGGCCGATACGAAGCGCATGATCGAAGCAGTTGATCATCCGGCACTTAAGGCGTGTCTGGATATGGGCGCCATGGCGGTGGCGGGGGATACCATCGACGATTACTTCGATCTGCTTGGCGATGATGTCGCCCACGTGCATTTTGTCGATGTTGCGGCAGATGGCACGACGCATCTTGCCTGGGGTGACGGCGACCGCGATATGCGCGCTGACCTGGATAGGCTGGTGGCGCGCGGCTATCGCGGAGTTGTTTCGGCCGAGACCTATGACGGGCGCTATTTTGCCGACCCCGCAGCTGCCGATGCGCAGGTAATGGCAGAGTATCGTCGTGCGATTGGCGCCTAGGTGGGGTTGGGCTGCGGCAATCTGCCCCATGTTTCCAAATGAATACGGTGTGAGCGGCTGCGACGGATTTCCCCCGCAAACACTCTAGTATGCTAAAGTACCCAGAAGACCGGCGGAGCTATGCCGGTCTTCTGTTCTATACGAAGCACAGCATGAGGAGGCTCACCAGATGACGGCCACACCGTGGGGATTCCGGGACATATTGCCCGAGGAGGCTCAGGCACGCGAGGAGATCGCATGTACGGTGAAGGGCTGCTTTAGGGAGCATCATTATCTGCCGGTTGAAACGCCGCTGCTCGAGGACAAGGGTTCGCTCGAGGAAGGTGGCCGCATTGCGGACACGCCGTTTAAGCTCTTTGACGATGACGGGCGTTTGCTGGTGGTTCGTCCCGACAACACGTTGCCGATCGTGCGCTTGGTTTCGACCCGCATGCGCGCGGCCGATCTGCCGCTGCGCCTGCGCTACGAGGCGCCGGTGGTTCGCGAGTGCCAGCGCAATGCCGGCGGCTCGCGTCAGTTTACGCAGCTGGGCTTTGAGCTTATCGGTGCGGGCGATGCCGCGGGCGATGTCGAGATTGTCTCGCTGGTAGCCGAGGCCGTGCGCAAGCTGGCGTTGCCCGATGCGCGCATTATCGCAGGTAGCGTTCGTCCTTTTAAGGAGCTGCTCGCGGCGTGCGAGGATCGCGAGCTGGCTGCCGAGGCCCTGCGCTGCGTGCACGCCAATGACTTTGTGGGCCTCGATGCCCGCGTGGCGGCAAGCGCCGAGTCCGAGGCCGTCAAGGCCGCCATTAGTGAGCTGCCGCGCTTGCACGGCGGTGCCGAGGTACTCGACCGTGTGGACGCGCTGCTGGAAGCTGCCGGTATCGTCGCGCCGCTCACGCGCGAGCTGCGTGCCCTGGTCGAGGGCCTGGCGCCCGAGGACGCCCAGGTGCTGTCCTTCGACTTCTCCATCATGAACTCGTTCGATTACTACACGGGCCTGGTCTTTAAGGCCTATGCCGGCGGCCTGCCCGATCCTGTCGGTTCGGGCGGTCGCTACGACTCTATCTTTACCGGTGCATTTGGCGACGGCATCGAGGTGCCGGCGGCGGGCTTCGCCTTTTCGCTCGAGCGCCTGGAGGCCGCGCGCACCTCGGCCGAGGACGCCGCTTCCGATGGCGATCACGCCTCGGGCCGTGGCGCCGAGGGCCCGCTGCGCATCGCCGTGCCCAAGGGCTCGCTTAAGGCCGACACGCTCGACGTGCTCGAGACCGCGGGCTTGGACGTCTCTGAGCTGCGTGACCCCGGCCGTCACCTGATCGTGCGCGGCCGCGACACGCGTGCCGGCAAGGGCGCGGTCGGCGATATCGAGTTTGTCATCGTGCGTCCCAGCGATGCGCCTGCCTTTGTGGGCTGCGGTGGTGCCGATTGCGGCATCTGCGGCTGGGATTCGCTTATCGAGGCCGACCTCAACCTGCTGCAGCTGGTCGATCTGGGCTACGGCCTGTGCACCTTTATTGAGGCTGAGCCCGCTTGGCGCGCCGGTCAGGCCGAGCGCAACTATGCCCGCCGCGGTTCGCTTCGCGTGGCAACCAAGTACCCGCGCATCGCGAGTGCCTGGTATGCCGAGCGCGGCGTGAACGCCGACATTGTTTCGCTGCACGGCAACATCGAGCTGGGACCCATCGTCGGTATGACCGATCGCATCGTGGATATCACCGCCACGGGCGCCACGCTGCGCGACAACGAACTGGTCATCACCGGCCGCATTATGGACTGCACGGCCCGCTTCTTTGTCAATCCGGGCGCCGCACGTCTGGATCCGCGCGTACGCAATCTGGCAGATCGCTTGGCGGCAGCCGTGAAGGACAAGCATTTTGAGCCCGTTGCGGGCTCGGCACAATAGCGCGAGCACGCACGGGCGCCCCAACGTCCGGGCGGCGGGCCGACAGACGCCGCCGCCCGGCATCTCGTTTTCCAAACGCAACCTCGACCGATAGGGGATACCGATATGAAGACCATCAAGCTTGCTCCCGGTGAGCGCCTCGTTACCAACCAGCTCAACCGCAAGGGCGCGCTGCCGCAAAACATCGTCGACGCCGCCCGCGATATCGTGGCCAACGTGCGCGCCAACGGCGATGCCGCGGTGCGCGATTACTGCCAGCGTTTTGACGGTGTTGAGCTGCAGAGCTTCCGTCTGCCGCAGGAGCAGATCGATGCCGCGCTCGAAGGCCTCGATCCGGCCTTTGTCGCCGCGCTCGAAAAGGCTGCGCGCCAGATTCGCGAGTTCCACCAGCGCGAGGTCGAGCAGAGCTGGTTTACCACGCGCCCGGACGGCACGATGCTCGGCGTTAAGGTGACCCCGCTTGCTGCGGCCGGCATCTACGTGCCGGGCGGTCGCGCGCAGTACCCTTCCACCGTGCTTATGAACGCCATTCCCGCCAAGGTTGCCGGCGTTGAGCGCGTGGTCATGGTGACCCCGCCGCAAAAGGATGGACTGATTAGCCCGTATACGCTCGCGGCGGCCAAGCTCGGCGGCGTGGACGAAATCTATATGGTGGGCGGCGCCCAGGCCGTGGCCGCGCTGGCGTACGGTACCGAGACCATTCCGCGCGTCGACAAAATCACCGGCCCGGGCAACGCCTTTGTTGCCGCTGCCAAGCAGATTGTCTCGGGTGACGTGGGTATCGACATGGTCGCCGGTCCCTCCGAGGTCTGCGTGCTGGCCGATGCCACGGCCAAGCCTATGGTGGTCGCGGCCGACCTGATGGCTCAGGCCGAGCACGATCCGCTGGCGGCCTGCTATCTGGTGACCTGCGACGAGCAGTTTGCGCGTGAGGTCGAGGCGGGTATCGACATTCTGGTAGCGCAGTCCCCGCGTGCCGAGATTACGTGCGCTTCGCTCGATAACGAAGGCGCCATCGTGGTGGCCGCCGACATGGCGGCCGCCGTCGAGGCCGTGAACACCGTGGCGCCCGAGCACCTTGAGCTGCACTGCAAGGATGCGATGGGCCTGCTCGGCGGCATTCGCAACGCCGGCGCCATCTTTGTGGGCGCTTGGAGCTCCGAGCCGCTCGGCGATTACGTTGCCGGTCCCAACCACACGTTGCCGACCGGCGGCACGGCCATGTTCTCCAACCCGCTTTCGGTCGAAGAGTTCGTTAAGCGCTCGAGCGTTATATGCTATACGCCCGAGGGCCTGCTCTCCGACGCTCCCGCTACGCAGCGTCTGGCCGAGGCCGAGGGCCTGTGGGCGCACGCGCTTTCGGCCGCACTGCGTCGCCGCGTGTTGGAGCAGGGCGAGGATGCCGTGAGCGCCGAGTCGCTCGCCGCGGCCGACCTGACCAAGGTTGCCTGGCCGGGCGACGCCGTGGCGACGGTTGCCGAGGGCGTGGACCTGGCGGCTGCAGGCGCAGATGGCGCTGGCGTAACCGGCGGGGAGGCCTAATATGGCCGAACTCACGCCTCGCATGAAGGAGCTCGTCCAGCCTTACCTGGCCGGTATTGAGCCCTACGATCCCAACTTTACGCCCACGCGCATCAACCTTTCGGCCAACGAGAACACCTATCCCGTGCCGGCTGGCGTGCGCGAGGCGGTCGACGCCGCCCTGGCTGCCACGCCACTCAACCGCTATCCCGATCCCATGTCCAACGATCTGCGTGACGAGCTTGCCGCTTGGCATGGTGTGGCGCGCGAGAATGTCTGCGTGGGCAACGGCGGCGACGAGCTGCTCTATAACTACCTGTTGGCGTTTGGCGGCGCGGGACGGACCCTGCTCAACTGCCCGCCGTGCTTTAGCGAGTATGCGTTCTTTGCGTCGCTCTGTCAGACCGAGGTGCGCGACGTGTGGCGCGACCCCGCGACCTTTGAGCTCGACCAGGCAGCCGTGCTTGCGGCGGCGTCCGAGTGCAACCTGGCAATCGTGACCTCGCCCAACAACCCCACGGGTGACGTGGCACCGCTCGACTTTGTCGCGGCGCTGTGCGATGCGTGCCCCGGCATGGTAATGGTTGACGAGGCCTACGTGGAGTTTGCCGACGATTCGTTTGGCGCGGTCACCACGGCGCAGGGGCTTATCGCCGAGCATCCCAACCTGGTGATTCTGCATACGTTGTCCAAGGCGTTTGGCGCTGCCGGTACGCGTCTGGGTTACGTGATCGCGGCGCCGGAAGTCATCGACGTGTTCGCGGCGATTCGCCAGATCTATTCAGTTAACGTGCTGAGCCAGGCGGCAGCACTTGCCTGCGTGCGTGCCCGTGATGCCTACACGCCCGTGGTGGCACAGATCGCATCCGAGCGCGAGCGCGAGCTGTGCGCCCTGCGCGCAATGGCTGCCGAGGGCATGCCCGTGGAGGCATGGCCGAGCGCGGCGAACTTTGTGCTCGTGCGCACGCCGCATGCCACGCGCGTGCGCGAGCGTCTGCGCGACGAGTATTCGATTTTGGTGCGCGACTTTAGCTACGCGCCGGGGCTTGCGGACTGTCTGCGCATCACTGTGGGTACGCCGCAGGAAAACGACGAGGTGCTGGCCGCGTTTGCCGCGCTGGTGAAGGAGGAGATGTAGATGGACCGCTATGCCGAGGTAACCCGCAAGACGGGCGAGACCGACATTGTCGTAAAGCTCGACCTGGACGGATCTGGCGTGTGCGATATCTCGACCGGCGTGCCGTTTTTCGACCACATGCTCAACGCTTTTGGCCGCCATGGCCTGTTCGATCTGACGGTGCATGCGGTGGGCGACGTCGAGGTCGACGCGCACCACACCGTTGAGGACACGGGCATTGTGCTGGGCGAGGCGTTTTGCCAGGCGCTGGGCGACAAGGCGGGTATTACGCGCTTTGCCGACGCGGCGATCGCCATGGACGAGACACTCGTGATGGCCGCCGTGGATATCTCGGGTCGCGGGCAGGCCTATTGCGAGCTGCCCGTGCCGACTGAGCGCGTGGGCAGCTTTGATACCGAGCTGGCCGTCGAGTTCTTCTATGCCTTTGCGCGCGATGCCAAGCTCACGCTGCACGTGCGCGAGCTGGCGGGCGGCAATTCGCACCACATTATCGAGGCCGCCTTTAAGGCCGTGGGCCGCACGATGCGCCGCGCCTGCGAACTCGATCCCCGCGTGCAGGGTATCCCCAGCACTAAGGGCTCGCTGTAACCGTCACAAGGGTAAAACCACCACGAAGATGCCTGTCCTCTTTGTGGTGGTTTTGGATGATGAGAAGTGGAGGGGTCGCGTGGGCGAACCGAAGATCGTGGTGGTCGACTACCACAAGGGCAACTTGTCGAGCGTCGTGCGCGGGCTTGCGCGCGCCGGTGCTGCCGCCTGCACGTCGGACGATCCGGAGCAGATCCGCAACGCCGACGGCCTGGTCATCCCGGGCGTGGGTGCGTTCTATGACGCGATCGCCTTTATGCGTCAGAGCGGCGAGGAGGTGGCCGTGCTCGATGCCGTTGCCGCCGGAACTCCGCTGCTCGGCATCTGCCTGGGCCTTCAGCTGTTTTTTGAGCGCGGCAACGAGGGCGTGCCTGCGAACGAGGACGCGGACGCGGACGACGATGCCTCCGAGCAGGCCGGTGGTCCCTGGGTCGATGGCCTGGGCATCATGCGTGGCTCGTGCACGCACCTGGAGTCGAGCCGTCTGAAGGTCCCGCACGTGGGCTGGGACCAGGTGCGCATGACGCCCGCCGGTGCGGCCGATCCGTTGCTTGCCGGTTTTGCCGAGGGCGCCAACATGTATTTCACTCACAGCTACGCGGTGGCCGACGACGTCGATGCCGCCGATGTGTTGGCGCGCACGCACTATACACGGAGCTTCCCGTGCATCGTGCGTCATGGCAACGTGTGGGGCTGTCAGTTCCATCCCGAGAAATCCTCCGCGCTTGGTCAGCGCATTCTTAAGAACTTCGTGAGCATCGTCGAGGGGGCCGGCCGATGATTCTGTTTCCCGCAATCGATTTGATCGGCGGCAAGGTTGTGCGCCTGGAGCGCGGCGACCGCAGCCGCTGCAAGGTATATTCCGACGACCCCGTCGCCGTCGCCCGCTCGTTTGCCGAGCAGGGCGCGAACTGGGTGCATGTCGTCGACCTGTCCGCTGCTTTTGGCGAGGACGAGGACGCGTGCGCTGCCAACTCGGCGGCGATTAAGGCTATCTGCGGCGTCGACGGCCTGTCCGTGGACGTGGGCGGCGGTGTCCGCTCGCTCGCGCGCATCGACGAGCTGGCCGGCTATGGTGCTCGCCGCATTGCGCTGGGCACCGTGCTGGTGACCGAGCCGGGTTTTGCCGAGGTGGCAGCCCAAGGCTTTGGCGAGCTGTTGGTGGCAGATATTGCCGCGCGCGACGGCCAGGTCAAGGTGAACGGTTGGCGCGACGGTGCGGGTGTGGCGCTCGACGACGCCGTGGCGCAGCTCACCGAGCTGGGCTTTAAGCATCTGGTGTATACCGACATCGCGCGCGATGGCATGCAGACGGGCATCGACGTGGCGGCGTATCGCCATTTGGCCGAGGTCGCGGGCTTTCCCGTCGTGGCTTCGGGCGGCATCTCGACGCTCGACGATATCCGCGCACTGGCCGCGGTGGGCGAGGATGCCATCGAGGGTGCCATTACCGGTCGTGCGCTCTACGAGGGCAACTTTACGCTGGCCCAGGCGTTGGCCGCCGCCCGAGGGAAGGAGTAGCCCATGCTTGCCAAACGCGTGATTCCCTGTCTGGATGTTAAGGACGGCCGCGTGGTCAAGGGCGTCAACTTTGTGAGCCTGCGCGATGCTGGCGACCCGGTGGAGCTGGCGCGCGCCTACGACCGCGAGGGTGCAGACGAGGTCGTCTTCCTGGACATTACCGCGACGAGCGACAACCGCGCGACGACCATCGAGATGGCGGCGCACGCGGCCGAGGAGCTCGTTATTCCCTATACCGTGGGCGGCGGTTTCCGCGACTTGGCGGGCATGCGAACCATGGTTGCCGCCGGTGCCGACAAGGTGTCGCTTAACTCTGCCGCCGTGCGCGATCCGTCGTTGATCAGCCAGGCCGCCGCGGCGTTTGGCAGCCAGGCCGTGGTCGTGGCGATTGATGCCAAGCGCGTGGGCCTGCCCGGTCAGCCGGATGCCGACAAGTGGGAGGTCTTCACGGCGGGCGGTCGCAACGCCACGGGTATCGATGCGGTGGCGTGGGCCGAGGAAGCGGCTCGTCGCGGCGCCGGTGAGATCTTGCTCACCAGCATGGATCGCGACGGCACCAAGGCTGGCTTCGACCTGGCTTTAATATAATTACACTCGGCTGCAAGGTTAATCAGTATGAATCACAGGCAATGCGTGAAGATATGCTGAAGAACGGATTTCTTCTCTCGGATGACAGGGACAGGGCAGACATAACAATCGTTAACAGCTGTACGGTAACATCCGTAAGTGACGCAAAAAACCGCAAGATTCTCAATCGTGTCCGCCGTGAAAATCCTGACGGAATTGTTATTCTCACCGGCTGTATGCCGCAGGCTTTCCCCGAAGAAAGCGAGAACTTTTCAAATTGCGATATCGTTCTCGGCAATGCAAAGAGAGCCGAACTCGTTCCTTCAATTTATAAGTTTCTCGAAGAAAAACAGAAATTTGTTCATATAACGGAGCATATCGGAAAAGGCGAAAAATACGAAAACCTTTCCGTATCGTCACTCGGAGAGCATACAAGAGCTTTCATTAAAATTGAGGACGGTTGCAACAGATTTTGTTCTTACTGCATTATTCCGTATGCAAGGGGCAGAGTGCGTTCAAAATCTCTTGAAGATTTAAAGGCAGAGCTTATTCAGGTTGCCGCAAACGGTTACCGTGAGGTTGTTCTCGTTGGTATTAACCTTTCCGCCTACGGCCTTGACGAAGATTTTGATCTTGCGGATGCTGTGGAATGTGCTTGTTCCGTTGATGGGATAGACCGTGTAAGACTCGGGTCAATCGAACCGGAAAGAATGGATAAAGAAATGATTGCCCGTCTTGCCGCACAGCCAAAGTTCTGTCCGCAGTTTCATCTTTCACTACAAAGCGGTTGCGATAACACACTCAAAGCAATGAACCGTCACTACAATTGTGCAGAATACGCTGAAATTGTTACAAATCTCAGAAACGCTTTTGAAAACAGTTCTATGACAACCGATGTAATGGTTGGATTTGCAGGTGAAACAGAGGAAGATTTCAATGCATCTCTTAATTTTGTAAAGTCAATCGGCTTTGCAAAGGTGCATATCTTCCCGTATTCACGCCGTAAAGGTACTGTTGCCGATAAAGCACCAAATCAAATTGATCCGCAAATTAAAGAGCAGAGAGCCAAAATTATGGAGCAGGTCTGCGATGAAACCAGAAGGGAATTTCTTAAAGAGCAGGTTGGTCTTTGTGAATCTGTTCTCGTTGAAAGACTTCGTCACGGTTATCTTGAGGGTTACACAAAGAACTACACGCCTGTTCATATTAATTCCGCAGATACAAGTCTCTGCGGTAAAATCATTGATGTGAAAATTACAAAATCATTTGATGACTACTGCGATGCTGAATTAGTTTAAAGCGTTAATCAGATTATTAATCTCCTTTTTTGCAGTATCATCCTCAAGGCTATTATAGCTGTAAAGCATAAAGCCCCTGACAGATTTGTTGTTACGCAAAATATCGTATTCATCGGCAAGAATACTGTCACTTAAAAGCCATGTTTCTTCGTCATATTCGCCGTTACCTGCTTTATAACCGCCAAGACCTACATACAGTTTTACATTTTCGTCAAAATCAAGAGATGTCCAGCTGTCAAGGCAGTCTTCAAAAGTCAAAGCTGGGTTTTCAAGGCTAAAGTAAATTTGCGGACAAATGTAATCTGCAAAGCCTTTACAGGTACACCACGATTTTACATCGGCATACAATCCGTCATTGTTACCTATATTGCCTTGCGGTGATATGCCGAACTCAACTGACGAATCCACACTTTTTATTGTTCTGTAAACATTACAAATCAGCGTATTTACATTTTGCATCCGCCAATTATCAAGACTCATAGAGTTCTCTTTACCGTATTTTTCAATATAAGCCTCATACTGCTTTTTATCAAAACTTTCATCCTCAGTAGGGTAGAAATAGTCGTCAAATTGTATCCCGTCAACATCATAATTTTCCGCAATTTCCTTTACACCGTCACTAATCAGCTGTTGTGCAGTTTCATTTGACGGATCAAGAAAAATTCCGTTATCGGTTTTTATACCTATTTCGGAATTCTTTATGTAAGGATTGTTGTCTGAAAGTTTTTTCGGAGTTTCATTTGAACTGACTCTGTATGGATTAATCCACGCATGAATTTTCAAATTGTTTTCTTTGCATATATCACACATAATTTGCAGTGCGTCATATTGAGGATTTTCACCCTGCGTACCCGTGAGAATATGTGACCACGGAAAATAGCTTGACTTATATAATGCGTCACAAAAGGGGCGTACCTGTACAATAAGCGTGTTGAAACCGCTTTCACTGCATTTTTGTGCTATTTCGGTAAATTTATCTTCAAACGCTTTTTGTGTTTTTGAGCTTTCATTTTCCATAGAAAGCTCCATATATGATACCCACACGCCACGCATTTTTTCATCACTTTCGGGTGTGTCGGCTGTTGCCTTTGATGATAAGGCTGCAATATTGTTGATATCATTCTGCTTTTTCGGCGGCTTTTCTCTTGTAAATGAGCTTATGCAGATAACGCTTAACATAGCTATTACAGATACAATAATCGGAAGAATCTTTTTGTTTTTCAATCAAATCATCCTTTGGAGTTCTCATGGAAATTTTCATCATATACATTTGCATCATCAGCCTGATATCAATTGTTGTAACAGTCTGTGACAAATACTTTGCAATTCACCGCAAATGGAGAGTAAGAGAAAGCACATTGCTGATTCTCTCCGCACTCGGAGGAAGTGTTGCAATGTACATTACAATGCAATTAATCAGACACAAAACAAGACACATTAAATTTATGCTCGGCATACCGATAATATTTATTATTCAGCTGATAATTCTGTTTTTTGTTTGGAGGATGATTTATGTCTGACAGACTGTATTTTTCCGTACCTGACGAATGTGACAATATGCTTGCTCAAAGATTTCTGCGTGATAAATGCGGGCTTTCTGCAAGAATAATAACACGACTGAAAAGAGAAAAAGACGGTATTTTGATGGACGGGAAAATTTTAAGAACAATTGACTGTGTGCAAAGCGGAAAAACCGTTTCAATTGCAATTCCCGATGAAAAATGTGAAATTGAACCGACAAAGGGGACACTTGATATAAGATATGAGGATGAACATTTTCTTGTGGTAAACAAACCGCATTCCATGCCTGTTCATCCTGTAAAGCAGCACCAAAGCGATACGCTTGCAAATATTGTTTCGTACTATTGCAGTCAAAACGGCAAGCCGTTTGTATTTCGGGCAATTAACCGACTTGACAAGGATACCTCAGGGCTTGTTCTCATAGCCAAAAACCGTTTTACAGCCAATGCCGTAAAAAATAAAACGCATAAGGTCTATTACGCTTTATGCGAGGGTGAAATAAATATTGAAGGTGTAGTTGATAAGCCTATGGATTTGCGTGATGGTTCCAAAATGGTGCGAATTGTCCGTGATGACGGAATGAAAGCAGTTACGCACTACAAACCGCTTGTTGCAACAAAAGATTTTACATTGCTTGAATTGTGGCTTAAAACCGGTAGAACACATCAAATTCGCTGTCATATGGCTTATTTAGGGCATCCGCTTATGGGCGATGACTTGTACGGCGGAAAGCTTGATAAAATTTCAAGGCAGGCACTTCATTGTGCAAGACTTGAATTTTATCACCCGATAAAAAATGAATACATTACGGTTACTGCCGAGATCCCCGAAGATATGCAGTCTGTAATAAACAAGAAAGAGGATTGAACTTTTAATTGTTCAATCCTCTTTTAATGTTATTTAACTCTGTCTACGCTGTAAATTGTAAATCCGTTGAATTCCTTTTCATCCTTGTAAACAATGACGGAATCCTTTTTGCCGTAATATTGGTTAAGATAATTTTCTTTGATAAAAGTAATGTTTTTATCGATAACATATACATTTCTTCCGTCAACGACCGCCTCATAAATATTTGTTGAGAGGTTGCGGTTCACAAGCTGATTTGTCCGATGAAGATATCCGAAGCCGTCAACATTATGGAGAAAATCTGAAGAAAATCCCCACAGCGGATGAATATAGTTATCGGTATATGAAATGTATTCTTTAGCTGTTACAGGATCGAGAACATAATAATTTTCGGGATGTCTGTCAACCTCAGTATAAAGATCACTCGGCTTTTTGTCATATGAAACAGGAGTGATATGGAAGAAATATGACGCACAGCTTGCCACACTTAATATCACAAGTACAATAACCGAAATAAGAACAGTTTTTCTGCTTTTATCTGTAATGTTGCTGTATTCGTCTTTTCTGAGATGACCGAAATCAAACGAATACATTGTAAACGAAAGAATCATCAGCAAAATTCCGTACATTGTGTATGCTGAAGAATCCATTGCATAACGAACATACATACAAGCCGCAAATCCCACCGCAAAATACAAAGCAGGGAAGAAGGCAAATCTTTTTTTCTGAACGGTAACAAAAACAACCATAACGGCAAGTATTACCGCAAAAGCAATAAAATATGAATCAAAACTTATAATATGTCCCCATGCATCTGAAAACAATGCACCCGCATTATCAAAGAAATTATACGGATTTTCCCGTTTTTGGATATCCGCAACCTTTTCAAGGGCAGCAGTATTCAGTCCGTTGTTTTCATCATAATATCCGTCAACAAAAAGTTCATACTCATTTGCCGAATTTATTCCGACCGAATTAAGCTCCTCACAGTAATCGGAATAGTTTGGAAAAGCATTATCATCGGTCTTATCGGCAAGGACGCTGTATCTGTACAGCCCCGAAGTTTCTGCATTTGCATTATTGACCGAATATGAATAATATTCAAGACCGCAGCCGACAAGAACAATAAAGACAAATACAAGCACAAAAGGTCTAAAATACCAGAAGAATTTTCTGAACGGCAACTTGTACTTTCTTTTTGCAATCATATCACCGATGAAGAATGCAATGAAAAATGCAAGTCCCACAAAGAAATATTTGAAACATAAAAATGTTCCGAATATAACTTCAAGTACACCAATCCAAAACGGGAGAGAGTA
>CABUDB010000014.1 GCA_902490245.1 uncultured Collinsella sp. | reverse complement strand
CAGCTCCGCAGCCGGGGCATAAGGCGGGAGTCCGGAACTGTGTGTCAGCAAATCGACGCTTCCGGCCTTAAGGCCGTCGAGGACGAGGCCATCCGCGACTTAGTGGCCAAGCAGAAGGCTGCCGGCCTGCAGGTGATTACCGATGGCGAGTTCCGCCGCAGCTACTGGCACCTCGATTTTATGTGGGGCCTCAACGGCATTGAGCGCCGCGCCTCGCGCACGGGCTACATGTTCCACGATGAGGAGACTACCGCCGACACCGCCGTGGTAACCGGTCCCATTAGCGGCGAGAATCATCCGTTCGTCGAGCACTTCAAATTTATCAAGTCGCTCGAGGGAGAGGGCCAGGTCGCGCGCCAGACCATTCCGGCGCCGATCCAGACGTTCTCCGAAGTCACACTCGACCGCTGCGATGGCCAGCAGGAGAGTCTGCACGCCGTCTACAAGACCGACGAAGAGCTCGTCGGTGCCATTGCCGCAGCATACCGCACCGTGATTGCTGACCTGTATGCCGCGGGCTGCCGCAACATCCAGTTTGATGACTGCACCTGGGGCATCTACTGCGATACCGATTTTGTTGCCAAAACCGGCATGAGCCCGGTCGACCTGCAAAAGGTAAGCGAGCTGGGCGTGGCGCTCAACAATGCCGCCATCGAGGGCAAGCCCGACGATCTGGTTATCAACACGCATGTATGCCGCGGCAACTACCACTCCACCTACGCTTTTGAGGGCGGCTACGACCCCATCGCGCCGTACCTGTTTGCGCATGAGGACGTTGACGCGTTCTATCTGGAGTTCGACACGCCCCGCGCCGGTGGTTTTGAGCCGCTCAAGTACGTTGCTCCCGGCAAGAAGGTCGTGCTGGGCTTGGTGACCACCAAGGCGGCAGAGCTCGAGAACGAGGATGTTATCGTCGAGCGCATCCGCGAGGCGGCAAAGTACGTGCCGCTCGAGAACCTGTATCTGTCTCCGCAGTGTGGCTTTGCCAGCTGCGAGATTGGCAATAAGCTGACCGAGGACGAGCAGTGGGCAAAGATTGCGCTGGTCAGGCGTATTGCCGAGCGCGTTTGGAAATAGCGCTAGCGTTTGCAGGTGGCGGCGCGTGCGAGGTACTGCATATCGCGTACAATGGTTCGGATCGTATCGTTCGGGCAGGTTATCCGATATGCCCGATCGCCCTTCCATTCGAAAGGACTTCCATGTCCCAGTCTTCGACGCCCGCCGTCACCGATGCCATCTACGATGCATCGTCGCTCGGCCGCCCGCGCATGTTTGTGTTGGGTTTGCAACACATGTTTGCGATGTTCGGAGCCACGGTGCTCGTGCCCGTGCTCACCGGCCTTTCCGTTTCGGCGACGCTTCTGTTCGCCGGCATCGGCACGCTGCTGTTTCATTTTCTATCGCGCGGTAAGGTGCCCGCGTTCCTGGGCTCCTCGTTTGCCTTTATCGCGGGTTATGCCGCCATTGCGCCCAACGGCGAGGCTGAGCTTTTGCCCTACGCTTGCCTGGGCGTAGCTTGTGCCGGCCTGCTCTATCCGGTGCTTGCGGCCCTGTTCCGCGCCTTTGGCGCCAAGCGTGTCATGCGTTTCTTCCCGCCGGTGGTGACTGGCCCCATCGTCATTTCCATCGGCTTGATCCTGGCAAGCTCTGCCATTGCTAACTGCCAGACCAGCTGGTTTGTTGCTGCTATTGCCGTTGCCGTGATCATCATCTGCAACATTTGGGGCCGCGGCATGGTCAAGATCGTGCCGATTCTGCTGGGCGTTGTGGTGAGCTATGCCGTTGCGGCCGCGCTGGGCGAGGTCGACTTCTCTGGCGTCGCAGCCGCCCCCTGGGTTGGCTTGCCCGTCGTGTGGGACAACACCGTGTTTGCGCTCTTTGGACCGCAGTTCGATAGCAGTCTTGCCACGACGGCCATTATCACCATCATGCCACTGGCCTTTGCGACCATGATTGAGCACATTGGCGATATCTCCGCCATCGGATCGACTTGTGAGCGCAACTACATTGCCGATCCCGGCCTGCACCGTACCCTGCTCGGCGATGGCCTGGCGACCATCTTGGCATCGCTCTTTGGCGCTCCTGCCAATACGACGTATGGCGAGAACACCGGCGTGCTTGCCTTGACGCGTGTGTTCGACCCGCGTGTGATTCGCATTGCCGCCTGCTGCGCCATTGTGCTTTCGTTCTGCCCCAAGTTTGCTGCGGTGATTGCCGCCATGCCGGCATGCGTTATCGGCGGTGTGTCACTCGTGCTCTACGGCATGATCAGCGCCGTTGGTGTACGTAACCTCATCGAGAACCAGGTTGATTTCCAGAACAACCGCAACGTGCTGGTGGCGGCTCTGGTGCTCGTGCTTTCGCTCGGCATTGCCTACAGTACCGCCGGTGCCATCGTGCTGGAGCTGGGCGGCGTGACGATTTCGCTTTCGGGCCTTGCCGTGGGCTCGCTGGTGGGCATTGTGCTCAACGCCATCCTGCCCGGTAACGACTTTGAGTTCGATACTTCCGAGCTTGAGGAGACTGCTGAATAGCAGCTGCGTTCAGCCAAATTAAAAATGGCGTCCATGCGTATGTACGCGTGGATGCCATTTTTAATGCGTCAGTATCCAGTGGATGCCGCGTGCCATGCGCAGGTCAGTTTGGGTAAAGTGATTGCCGGGGTTGAGCTCCAGCGTTGTTGGAATGTCACGCTCGATAAACAGCTCTTCCATCGCGCGTGTGTCGTCGAGTACATGCCGCATCATGCGGTTGGGCGTCTTGGTTTCCTTTTTGCCGAGTGACAGATAGACGGCGTCGGGCGTAGCTGTCATCGTGCGCTCGCGCGCGTAGTCGATAAAGCCGGGGAACCACAGCGACCCCGATGCACTCGCCGCGCGCTCAAAGACATCTGTTTGCCAAAGTGCCCACAGTGCAAAAAGACCCGCCAACGAGTAGCCGGCAACGCCGCGCCAGGTGGGCGGTTGCGGGAGCGATGATTCGGCCTCTGGGATTATCTGCTTCAACAACTCGTCAAGAAAACCAGCGGCCTGTCCACCAAAGGGCTCGGCATCGCGCACGGTACCGTCGCATACCCAGGGGCTCAGCTCGCGATTCCAGTTGAGGCTGCCAATGCCGACAAGCGTGAAGGGCGGGCAGTTGAGCTCTCGGCAGCGTTCATAAACCTCCGTGCCGTCGCCCATGACCACGGGAAGATAGATGACTGGTGCGCTTTCGGCATGCTGTGCATGAACGGTTATCTGCTTTTGATGCGCTTCCATGACGGGCTTCTCTCGGCGTTGTGATATCGACGGCCCCCATTGTCGCACGCCGGCTCATGCAGGTTGGGCTAGACCAAAGACAATCTCGTGCATACCCTGCGGACGCATATGGAAAACGCCACCGCCGGAGGGGAGCTCGGCGGTGGCGTTGTTAAACGGTGCTGGGACTCGGGGCCTTCGCGGGAGCTGCCATGTGCGCAGAGGCGTCTAAGAGCGCTTGCGGCTCGCCATGGTGCCTGCGGCGATAGCGGCTGTTCCCGCAAGGACGGTTGCCACGATGGCCGCACCCGAGGTGTCGCCGGTTGCCGCGAGCACGCCGGTAGTCTTGGCTTTCGTGATTGAAGCCGCAACGGCCTTGGTCGGCTTTGAGCACTCAGGCTTGGGGTTCTGCTTGGACTCCGCGGGCTTGCTTTCTGCGGGCTTGGTCTCGTCGGGCTTGGGGTCTTCCGGCTTGGCTACCTCGGGAGGTGCGATGACCATGCTCTTGGCGACAGCTTCGTTATAGGGGGAGTCGATCACAGCGTCGCCCGTGCCGATGGCTTGGCCTGCCTCGTAGATGCCGTCACGGAGCTTGCGATAGTCAATGACCTTGCCGCCTTCGGGCGTCTGGATGGCGGCGTTCTCAATCTTGATGGTGCCGATTGTCTTGCCGTCAGCGCTCATGGCACGGGCAAAGATTGCCGCTGTATCTCCTTCGGCCGTTACCTTGCTGCGGATGATCGAGATGACTGCGGGTGTGACGCCCTCGCTGGTCTGGGCGATGATGCCGATGTTCTCGCCTTGGGGCTCGGGGCTCGTCTCACCATCTTGGTTTTCGCTGTAGGGGATGGGGCCGTCGCCGTTCTCGACATAGCGGGCTATGGCCTTGACAACGGAGTCGCTGATGTAGATGTGGCCACCCTCCTCGTTGGGTCGATCGTTTCTGGTGGAGAATGCAGCCGAAACCTCGCCTTCCGCAAACGCGTCCACGGTGGAGCCGTTCTTGACGACGATATCGTCTTGGTAGGTGAAGAGGGCAATGGCGTCACCGTATCTGCCTTTACTTGCGCGGACTGTCACGTTTGCATGATCGAGTGTGATGCCCTTGTGGGCATAGACGCCATATTCAACACCGTTTGCGTTGAGGGAGGCGTTTGTGGCTGCGAGGCTGCCCTTGGCCTCGACGGCGGCGTCTTTCTCGGAGCTCGCCTTGACCTGGCTGCCGTCCGAGATATTGATGTTGCCGCCGCTCCAAATGGCCTCACCATCGGCTGAGCTTGCCTCGACTGTGCCGCCACCCTTGATGGTGAGGTTCTTGTCGGTTCCGATACCCTTGTCCTTGGTAGCCCTGGCGGTGACGGCCCCGCTGTCGTCAATCGTGATATTGCCGTTTGCCCTGATGCCATCCGATACGCCCGTGGCGTTGACGTTGCCCGAACCTTTGATAGCGAGATCGCCCTCGGCGTCGATGGCATCAAACCCAGCGCTCGTGGCGTTGACGGATCCGGCTCCGTCGATGTTGATATTACCCGTGGAGAGGATAGCGTCCTCAGTAGATGTCACGCTGAGCGTGCTGCCCGCGTCGCCTTGGATATTGAGCTCGGCGTTCTCATTCTTGCCATGAGAAGCCTTGATGCCTTCGATCCAGTCGGCAGTGACGATGTTGTTTCCCGAGTAATTCACGTTGAGCTTGCCTGCGGCCTGGATCTCGCCGCCGTTATAGTTGTTGAGCTTCAAGTCGTCGGCGCCGTCCCACGACCAGGTGCCGGTCTCGTCGCCCGCCGCAGTGCCGGCGTTGTATTTGGTTTCGCCGACCTTGACCCATTCCGCCGCGAGCGAGACGCTCGGCATGAGCAGCGAGCTCACCGTGAGCGCGCACACGGCGCCCGCGACGATGCGGCTCGTCACGCGGCGCCAGCTGCCGTGCGCGAGTCCTATGCGACGGCGAACGTCGGGTTCGGCAACATGGGTTCCGGCGGTAGTGTCATTGCGTTTGGGGGTCGTGAACAAGGCTGCCATGGTTGCTCCCGTTCTCATAGGGCCTATACGGCTAGGTTCAGCGTATCTGCTGGATGTTGCCGGCGGTAGTGCCGTTTGGAGGGCAAAATGGCCAAAATGGGGGAGAAATAGGCCGCACGCCGGCGCAGGGACCGACGCTAAAAGAAAAGCGCGGGGCCGCATGGCGACTCCGCGCTTTATTGTTCAGCTTTTGCAGCCTTGCCCTTACGCTACGAAGAAGTAGACGAGGAAGGCAAGGGCCGCGATCCACCCGTCCTGTGCGAAAAAGTGTTTACGAGCGTTTGCGACTCGCCAGGGCGCCTGTGACGATAGCGGCCGTTCCTACAAGGGCGGTCGCTATGATGGCTGCGCTCGAGGCGTCGCCGGTTGCCGCGAGCTTGCCGGTGGTCTTGGCTCCCGTGGCTGCAACTGCAACGGTCTTGGTTGTCTTCGTGCCCTCGGACTTGGAACCCTCGGGCTTGGTCTCGCCTGGCTTCTCCTCGGGTTTGATCTCCTCGGGAGGCACGGTGACCGTGCGCTTGGCGACAGCGGCGTCATAGGGGGAGTCGATCGTGGCGTCACCCGTGCCGATGGTTTGACCTGCCTCGTAGATGTCGCCGTTGCTGAGCTCTTCTTTGTTGCGATAGTCAATGACCTTGCCGCCTTCAGGCGTCAGGATGGTGGAGCCTTCGATTTCGATGGTGCCGATTGCCTTGCCGTCCGCGCTCATGGCAAGGGCGAAGATCGCCGCCGTGTCTCCTTCGGCAGTGACCTTGCTGCGGACGATCGAAATAGTCGCGGGCGTGATGCCCTTCTCGGTCTGGGCGAAGATGCCGATGTTCAGGCCCTCGGACTCGGGGATGGCCTCGCCATCCTGGTCGTTGCTGTAGTGGTCGGGGCCGTCGCCGCCGGCCTCAGCATAGCGGGCTATGGCCTTGACAACGGAGTCGCTGATGTAGATGTGGCCACCCGCTTCGTTGGGGTTGAAGTTTCTGGTGGAGATTGCAACCGAGAGCCTGCCTTCTGCGAACGCATCTACGATTGAGCCGTTCTTGATGACGATGTCGTCCTCGTCGGTGTAGAGGGCGATGACTTCCCCGCCATCTGAGCTTGCGCGAACCGTCACGGTCGCGCCATCGAGCGTGACGCCCTTGTAGGCATAGACGCCGTAACCAACACCGGTTGCGTCAAGGGAGGCGTTCGTGACCGTAAGACCGCCATAGGCCTTGACGGCATAATCTTCCTCAGAGTTCGCCTTGACCTGGCTGCCGCCCGAGATCTCGATGTCGCCGTTAGCCAAAAGCGCCTCGTCTTTGACAGAGCTTGCCACGACCTTGCCGCCGCCCTTGATGGTGAGGTTTTCCCCGGCTTCGATACCCTGGTCCTTGGTAGCCTTGGCAGTGACGGTTCCGCTGTTGTCAATTGTAATGTCGCCGTCGGCCCTGATGCCGTCCGATTTGCCTGTGGCGTTGACGTTACCCGAGCCCTTGATGGTGAGGTTGTCATCGGCATCGATAGCGTCGAACTCGGTGCTCGTGGCGTTGACAGTGCCAGCGCCGTCGATGTTGATGTCGCCATCGGAGGTGATGGCATCGCTAGAAGATGTCACGTTGAGCGTGCTGGACGCGTCGCCTTTGATGTTGAGCTCGGCGTTTTCGTTCGCGCCATCCGTGACCATGATGCCACGGCCGTCGTCGTTGGTGACGGTGTTGTTGCCCGAGTAATTGACATTAAGCTTGCCCTCTGCCTCGATTGCCCGCCGTTATAGCCGTTGAGCTTCATGTCGTCGGCGCCGTCCCAGGCCCAGGTGCCGGCCTCGTCGCCTGCTGCAGTGTTGTACTGAGTGCCACCGACGTTGACCCACTCGGCCGCGAGCGAGACGCTCGGCATGAGCAGCGAGCTCACCGTAAGCGCGCATACGGCGCCCACGACGATGCGGCGTGTCACGCGGCGCCAGCTTCCGTGTGCGAGCAGCGTGCGACGGCGCACGTCGGGCTCGACAAAATGGGCTCCAGAGGTTTTGTCATTGCGCTTGGGGGTCGTGAACAAGGCGGCCATGGTTACTCCCATCCTCATAGGGCCTATGCGATTACGCCCAGCATATCTGCAGGATGTAGCCGGCGGTAGTGCCGTTTGGAGGGCAAAATGTCCAAAACTTGGGAAGCAATACATCGAGCGTCCGTGCGTTGCCTGGGCTTAAAAGAAAAGCGCGGAGCCGCTCGATGCGACTCCGCGCTTTGGTGTTCTGCTTTGGCAGCTTTGCCGTTACGCTACAAAGAAGTAGACGAGGAAGGCGAGGGCTGCGATCCACATGAGCGGCTTGATCTTGGAGGCCTCGCCCTTAACGAGCGCGACGACCACGTAGGCGATAAAGCCCAGACCGATGCCGGCAGAGATGGAGTAGGTGAAGGGCACGCCGGCGACAATCATGAACGCCGGGAAGCCCTGCGACACGTCGGACCAGTTAATCTCGGAGGCTTCGCTCATCATGAGGTAGCCGACGTAGACCAGGGCACCGCAGGTGGCGGCACTGGAAACGATGGTGACGATGGGGGAGAAGAACGCGGCGAGAATGAACAGCACGCCGGTGGTGACGGAGGTGAGGCCCGTGCGGCCACCGTCGGCAGCGCCAGAGGTGGACTCGACGAAGGTGGTGATGGAGGAGACGCCCATAAAGCCACCGGCAGCAGCGGCCACGGAGTCGACGACCAGGATGGGGCGGATGTCCTCGACATTGCCGTCCTCGGTCAAGAACTCGCCCTGCTTGGCGACGGCCATCGCGGTGCCCATGGTGTCAAAGAAGTCACTCATGAGCAGCGAGAAGGCAACGACGAGCAGCATCGGGTCGGTCAGAACCTTCACGATGGCCATGTTGCCATCAGCGGTGCTGGCAAACGGGGCGCCAAAGGTCGAGAAGTCGAGTGGTGCGATGAGGCCCTCGGGCGCATGGGTGACGCCCAGCGGGATACCGGCGATAACGGCGACGATGATGCCGATGAGCAGCGAGCCCGGCACGTTGCGGGAAGCCAGGGCAACCGTCACGACGATGGAGATGATGCCGACGATAAAGGTGGGGGAGGTGATGTCGCCCAAGCCGACGAGCGTACCGGCGCCAGCGGTGATGATGCCGGCGTCGCACAGGCCGATCATGGCGATAAACAGGCCCAGACCCACCGAGATGGCGTGGCGCAGGACCACGGGGATGGCGTCCATGATGGCCTCGCGCAGGCCGCAAAGGACGAGCAGCAAGATGACGATACCTTCGAGGAAGATAACGCTCATGGCAACGTGCCAGTCACCGCCGCACATGGTGGTGGTGATGCCCGCGATCATGGCGTTGATGCCCAGGCCCGACGCGCAGGCGAGTGGGCGGTTGGCGAAGATGCCCATGCAGATGGTCATGATGCCGGCGCCCAGGCAGGTGGCGCAGGCGAGCGCTCCCGCATCGATGCCGGCGCCCGAGAGCACTGCGGGGTTGACGGCGATGATGTAGGCCATCGCCAGGAATGTTGTCAGTCCAGCGCGAAGTTCGGTCCCGATTGTGGACTTGCGCTCACTGACGTGAAATAGTTCGTCCATGCATACCCTTTCCTTGTTCGGCCCCGAGTTTAGGCCGATTGACACGAACTCACTTACTATATCGTCTTTACGACCTTGCTGTTCCTCGCATGTTGATGTTCGGCGCTTTGTAACAGACGGACGGTATTTATCGCATGAAAATGTGTGGGTACCGTATACTTAAGCGGTTACAACGACCCCTATGGAGGAACGTATGATTAAAGAGCTTTGCCACGACGAGGCTATCCTGTCCCAGCGTTGCGAGGTTGCGACCGTCGAGGACGAGTCGGTTGCTCAGGACCTGATCGATACCATCAAGTCGCTCGACGATGCCGGCTGCCTTGCCGCTAACCAGATTGGCGTTACCAAGAAGGTCTGCGTCTACCTGGACGACGCCGGCGAGCCCCACGTGCTCTACAACCCCCGTCTGGTGTTTGGCCTGGGCGCCAGCAAGATGGAGGAGAGCTGCCTGACGCACGAGGAGGTCACCAAGTCCACGCGCTATATCAAGTGCAAGGTTGCCTTTGACCAGATCGTCGACGGCAAGATGCGCGAGCGCAAGCAGGACTTTGTGGGCTTCGAGGCGCAGATGATCCAGCATATGATCGATCACTGTCTTGGCAAGCTTGTCTAGGGCGACCACAGCACCGCACTTCGTCGTTTTTGGTCCGGGCGTGACATTGTTGTCATGTCCGGGCTTTTGTGTTTAGCGCCTTTTTGTTTGGTGACAATGAACTTAGCAAGAACGTAAAGCTAGGAGGCGCTATGTGTACGAGCATTCGATTTACCGATAATTCCGGCAACATGTATCTGGGCCGCAACCTCGACTGGAGCTTTGACTACGGCCAACAGGTTCGCGTGATGCCGCGCGGGTTTCACATTCCGTATTCGTTTATCGACGACACGACAGCGGCACACGCGGTGATCGGTATGTGCATCGATTACAAGAACTACCCTATGTTCTTCGACTGCGGCAACGATGCGGGCCTCGCCGTGGCGGGTCTCAATTTCCCGGGTTATGCCGAGTATGCCGAGGACCCTGTCGACGGCAAGACCAATATCGCGGCCTATGAGTTTCCCCTGTGGGTGGCAGCGACGTTCTCGACGGTCGATGAGGTCGAGGCCGCGCTGCGCGACACGGTGATTGTCGCCAAATCTGCCGGAGAGGGGCTGGGCGTGTCGCTGCTCCATTGGATTATCGGCGACAGCCAGCGTAGCATCGTGGTCGAGATGATGGCTGACGGCCTGCATGTATACGACGATCCGGTCGACACCCTTGCCAATCAGCCCACCTTCCCGTGGCATATGGAAAACCTGCGCACCTATATCACGGCCACAAGCGATTTTCCGCAGACGGCGACATGGCGTGGCGCCGAGCTCAAGCCCTATGGCGCGGGTGCCGGCATGCGCGGTATTCCCGGCGACTGCTATTCGCCGAGCCGTTTTGTAAAGGCGGCGTACCTCAATGCCAATTACCCGCAAAAGGAGAGCGAGACCGAAAACGTCGTCCGCATGTTCCGTTCACTCGAGGGCGTGGTGATGATTGAGGGGGCGTCCAGGATGGGCGATGGCAAGTTCGAGAAGACTATCTATACCGGATGCTTTAGCGCGCGCACGGGCAATTATTACTACGCGATGTATGAGGATCCGTCGATTCGCTACGTGAGCCTGATGGATGCCGAGGGCGCGAGCCCCGATAGGCTTGTGGTTCCCGAGCCGCGTCGTTCGTAGCCGAGGGCTTTACTGAAATGCAAAGCGCCCCTGCATCTCCTGTGAGGTGCAGGGGCGCTGTCGTTGATGCGCGACGTCGCTAGAAGTTGGCGTCGTTGAGCTGGGCGCTCTCGAGGCCGTCGAGCAGTTGCTGTTCGGGCGTATCGGCGACGCTCTCGAGCAATTCGGTGGGATCGACGTTCATGTCCCTGCCGGCCTCGTTGCCGTTGACCAGGTCGTCCGAGAAGATATCGACTTCCATTTCCTCGGCTTCCTCGATCTGGACCTCGAGCGGCACATGGGTGCGTACGAGTTTGACCGCCGGACGCATGCGGGCAAAGAGAGGCACGTACTCGATGATGATCGCCGAGTTCTCAAGACCGTACCAGCGTGCCGGGCTTCCGCAGGCGCGGCGGACGGCGTACTTGATGGCCATCACGCGGTGGTCGTTGCGGTTGATGTCCGTTTCGGGGGCAAGCATCTTGCGCAGCATGCAAAAACGGAAGTCGCCCACGTTGCCGCGTGTCTCGTAGATGGAGTAGGTGTGATGCTGCGGTGGCAGCTCACCCGATGTCATCAAGTCGCCAACGATCTGACGCAGATAGGCGTTGATGCGCTGGTTGACCTTAAAGCCCAGGTCCAGGCGCACGCGGAACAAAAAGTCCGTGCCAAAGGTCTCGACGGAATACTCGTGCGTATAGGGCTCGTCGGTAACGTGCACGTTGATGAACCAATATGCCTTGGCGCGCTTGGGGTGCTTGTCCAGGATGGAATAGAGCACGTCGCGGTCGAGCGTGAGCGGGTCGGGGCTGTTGGTGAGGAACACCAGATTGTCGGCGAGCACGGGGTAGGTCTCGTCGTTGCGCAGGCGGTTGAGCTGATCGATGTACTTGGAGACGGGCAGCAGGATCGTCTGCGTGCGCTCGATGGCGGTGCCGCGGCGCCACACGTACATAAGGCCAAACAGCAGCGAGGCCAGGAAGATCATCACATAGCCGCCGTCAAAGAACATGGTGAGGCACGAGGCAAAGAAGCAGAGCTCGATGGCGCCAAAAAGCAGGGCAAAGACGCAGGCGCCCAGCTTGTGCTTGAGGATGCCGGCGATATAGCTCGTCAAAAGCGTCGTGGTCATGAGCATAGTCACGGTGATGGCGAGGCCGTAGGCGCTCTCCATGCGCTCGGAGTTTTGGAACAGCAGCACGATGAAGATACAGCCGACCCACATGATGTTGTTGACGAGCGGAATATAGAGTTGACCCTTGGTGTCGCTGGGGTAGTGGATGCGCAGATGCGGCATAAGGTTGAGACGCGTGGCCTCGGATACCAGCGAGAACGAGCCGGTGATAAGCGCCTGCGAGGCGATGATGGCCGCTACGGCCGATAGCACGATGGCAAAGGGGCGCAGGGGCTCGGGAAGCATCATGTAGAACGGGTTGACGATGTCCATCGCGAGCATCTGGGGATTGGAGTTGTTGGCGAGCAGCCAAGCGCCCTGACCCAGATAGTTAAGGATGAGGGCCGCCTTTACGAACGGCCAGGATGCGTAAATGTTAGCCTTGCCCACGTGACCCATGTCCGAATAGAGCGCCTCGGCGCCGGTCGTCGACAGGAAGACGAAGCCGAGCACCATGATGCCCGAGTGGTTGATGGGCGAGAACAGGAACATGATGCCGCGGATGGGGTTGAGTGCGCGCAAGATGGACAGGTTGCCGAGCATGTTGAACAGGCCGGCGCCCGCCAGGAACAGGAACCATAGCGTCATGAGCGGGCCGAAGAGCTTGCCGATTGACGAGGTGCCGGCGCGCTGCATGGCAAATAGGCCGCAGATAATGATGATGGTAATAATGATGACGTTGGTCTGGCCGTCGCCCAATAGCGCGTGGCCCCACTCGATGGTGCGCAGACCCTCGATGGCTGTGGTGACCGTGACGGCGGGGGTGAGGATGCCGTCGGCAAGCAGCGCCGCACCGCCGATCATGGCGGGAAGGATCAGCCACGGCGCCACTTTGCGCACGAGACTGAACAGGGCGAAGATACCGCCCTCGTTGTGGTTGTCGGCCCTCATGGCGATTAGCACGTACTTGACCGTGGTTACGAGCGTCATGGTCCAGATGACGAGCGAAAGCGCGCCCAGGATCATGTCCTCGCTGACGGTACCGATGCCGCCGTTGTTGGCGACGATTGATTTCATGGTGTACATAGGGCTCGTGCCGATGTCGCCATAGACGACGCCGAGCGTTACGAGCAACATACCAGCAGAAAGGGGAATGGCTCCATGCCCGCTCTGTCCGTGCTGGTCTTGGAGGTTTGCCTCCAGTTTGTTGTGTGCCACGTGGACTCCCTTAGACATCCGGTTATCTGTCTAGGGCAGATAACCTTTATGCCATCTTTATACATATAAGAGCAGTTTGGCACATCGGGGTGTTTTAGACAATAATCCCCATCTGGGGATTATTCATGTACGCAGGTAGCATTTCAAAACAGGGGCGCACCGGCTGTATGGTCTTGCTGCAATGTGATAACCACGGACGCGCCCCTGCTTTGAAACTGAAGAGGGGCTTTTAGGCGCGTGCTGCTTGGGCGATGCTTGCTTTGGTGTCTGCGCGTTTGCCGGCGACTTCGCAAAAGATCGCGCCGCCGATGATCAACGCGGCGCCCATGAGGCGGATGGGCGTCATGGTCTCTCCCAAAAGGGCAACGGAGAACACGACGGCCGAAAGCGGCTCGAGGTAGCCGACGACCGCGACGGTCTGGACGGGCAGCTTGGCGACGGCACTAAAGTAGAGCAGGCAACCGATGCCGGTGTTGACGACGCCGAGCATGGCGACGGCGCCCCAATCGATGCCGGCGGCAATGCTGGGGGAGAGGAACGAGGGGGCACCTTGCGTGAAGAGCGTAAGGATCAACGCGGTTACAAAGGCGGCGCTCACCTGGAGCGTGGAGTTCTCGAGGCCTTCGATGTGTGGCGCACCCTTGCTAGCGATGACCATCAAGGCGTAGCAGAAGGCCGAGGCGATGCCGCAAGCGATACCCGCAATGGGCATATTGCCGCCTAGACCTTGCGCCGCAATGAGAAAGGCGCCACAGGCAACGGCGATAAACCCGGCGATTTTGCCGCCGGTCAGCTTTTCGCCAAAAATGAGCGGGGAGAGGGCCAT
>CABUDB010000013.1 GCA_902490245.1 uncultured Collinsella sp. | reverse complement strand
GCATAGACCTTCTGGTCATGCCGTCCTCTTTGAATGACAAGTTGTCGCTCTGGTGCCCGCGCAGCGTCGGCCGGTCCGCCGTTCGGTAGAACGGCGGAACCTCCTAGCCTCCGAGGTAGGCTTTGCGGACGTTATCGTCGTGCAGCAGCTCTTGGCCGGTGCCGGTCATGGTGATCTTGCCGGTCTCGAGCACGTAACCGCGTGTGGCGATGGAAAGCGCCATCTGCGCGTTTTGCTCGACCAGAAGCACCGTGGTGCCGGCCTTGTGCAGGTCCTCGACAATCTGGAAGATCTGCTCAATCAGAATCGGCGCCAGGCCCATGGAAGGCTCGTCAAGCATGAGCAGCTTGGGGTTACTCATAAGGGCGCGGCCCATAACGAGCATCTGCTGCTCGCCGCCCGAAAGGGTGCCGGCGACCTGGCGACGGCGCTCCTTCAGACGCGGGAACTGCTCGTAGACGCGCTCCAGGCCCGGAGCAACCGTGGACTTGGGCTGCGTGTAGGCGCCCATCTCCAGGTTCTCCTCGACCGTCATCTGCAAAAAGGCGCGACGACCCTCGGGGACCTGAGCCAAGCCCTTGCCCACCAGCTTGTCGGCGGGCGTATGGGTAATGTCCTCGCCCATAAACTTGATAGAGCCGGTCTTGGAGCGCAGCAGGCCCGAGACGGTCTTAAGCGTCGTGGACTTACCGGCGCCGTTGGCACCGATCAGAGCCACGATCTCGCCCTCGTTAACGTTAAAGGAGATGTCCTTGATGGCGTGGATGGCGCCGTACCAGACGTTGATGTTGTAGACGGAAAGCATCGGCTCTGCCATTTAGTTCTCCCCCTTATCCTGCTTGCCCAGATATGCCTCGATAACAGCGTCGTTGTTCTGGATTTCCTCTGCCGTGCCCTTGGCGATGACCTTACCAAAGTTGAGCACGCAGATGCCCTCGCAGATGTTCATAACGAGCGACATATCATGCTCAATAAGCATGATGGCGATACCAAAGGTGTCGCGAATCTTAACGATGTTCTCCATGAGCTCCGCAGTCTCGGACGGGTTCATGCCGGCGGCAGGCTCGTCGAGCAGCAGCAGCTTGGGGTTGGTGGCAAGAGCGCGGACGATCTCCAGACGACGCTGGGCGCCGTAAGGCAGCGAGCCGGCCTGCTCGTTTGCCAGGTGCTCCATATCAAAGATGGACAGCAACTCCATGGCGCGCTCGTGGGCGGCCTTCTCGTGCTTCCAATACGTCGGCAGGCGCAGCACGCCCTCAAAACCGGAGTAGCGCTCCTGGTTGTGCAGGCCGACCTTAACGTTATCCTCCACCGTCATGGTGTTGAACAGGCGAATGTTCTGGAACGTACGGGCAATGCCCATGCGGTTGACCTGGTAGACGGACTTGCCCGAGGTGTCCTCTCCGTCGAGCAGGATGGTGCCGTGCGTGGGCTGGTACACCTTGGTGAGCAGGTTGAAGACCGTGGTCTTGCCGGCACCGTTGGGGCCGATGAGACCGGCGATCTCAGTCTTGCCGATGGTTAGGCTAAAGTCGTCGACTGCCTTAAGGCCGCCGAATTCAATACCCAGGTGGATGCACTCGAGCGCCGGACGCTCGCCCAGGTCGCGGTCGGGAACGATGGCGCCAGAAGGATACGGGACCATCTTGCCCTTGTTGAACTCAAACTTACTGGGCATCGGCTGCCACCTCCTTCTTGGGAGCAAAGCGATCCTTAATGCGTGCGAAGAACGCCTTGAGCTGCGGGTTATTGGTAAAGATCATGACCAGAATCAGCACGATGGCGTAGATGAGCATGCGGTAGTCCGAGAACTGACGGAGCAGCTCGGGCAACACGGTAAGCAGCGCTGCAGCGATGACGGAGCCGCGCATATTGCCCAGACCGCCCAGGACCACGAACACCAGGATGAGGATGGACGTGTTGAAGTCGAACTTGGTGGCGGAGAGCTGCGAGAAGTTACCGCCGAAGAGGGCTCCGGCAGCACCGGCGAGGGCAGCGGAAACCACGAAGGCGATCATGCGGTACTGGGTGACGGAGATGCCCACGGACTCAGCAGCGATCTTATTGTCGCGCACGGCCATGATGGCACGGCCGGTACGGCTGCGAACCAGGTTGAGCACGATCACGAGTGCGACCATGACCAGGATGGCACCGGCGAGGAAGGTCGAATACGTCGACACGCCCGAGGCGCCCTGGGCGCCCTTGATAATGGCGGTGCCGTCCTCGAGCAGGTGCAGGTCGTCAATCGTGGAGTTACCTGTGATGTTAAAGATCACGTGCAGGCCGCGCGAGTCGACGCCCACGATAAGGCAGGTGACGATCTCTTTGATGATCTCGCCAAAAGCCAGGGTCACGATGGCCAGATAGTCGCCGCTCAGGCGCAGTACCGGGATACCGATCAAGAAGCCCAAGATGGCAGCGGCGATGGCGCCAACCACGATGCTGATGATAAGGCGCGCCGGATCGGAGGGAACGGCGCTCTCGAGGGCGACCGCGGTAACGATACCCGTATAGGCACCGACACTCATAAAGCCCGCGTGGCCCAGCGACAAGTCACCCGCGATGCCGACGACGAGGTTAAGGGAGATGGCCATGACGATATAGGCCGTGATGGGAACCAGCTGACCGGCGATCATGCGCGGGATCATGTGGTTGGACTGCATAAAGAACACGATGGCGAACGCCACAACGCACATGGCATACGTGACAAAGTCGTGACGCGTCTGCTTGTCTTTAAGAAACTTCATAACGCTCACCTACACCTTCTCGGGGACGTACTTGCCCAAGAGGCCGGCAGGCTTGACGAGCAGGACGATGATCAAAACACCAAAGACGATGGAGTTGGCAAGGCTCGTGGAAATGTAAGCCTGCGCCATCGCCTCGATGATGCCGATGAGAATGCCGCCGACAAAGGCACCGGGGATGGAGCCGATGCCGCCGAAAACGGCAGCGTCGAAGGCCTTGATGCCAGGCATGGCGCCCGTGGTGGGCTGCAGGACCGGCGAGTAGGAGCACAGGAGCACGCCGGCGATGGCAGCGAGGGCGGAGCCGATGGCGAACGTCATCGAGATGGTGCGGTTGACGTTGATGCCCATGAGCTGAGCGGCGGCTTTGTCCTCGGACACGGCGCGCATGGCCTTGCCCATCTTGGTCTTGCCTGTAAAGAACATCAGGCCGGCCATGATAACCAGGCAGGCGACGATGGTGACGAGCGAGACGGCGCTTACGTTAAACTTGGCCAAAAACTCCGGCACCGGGAAGGTGACGAGCGAAGTGAAGTTCTTGGGCGTGGCGCCCCACAGAAGCTGCGCGGCGTTCTGCAGGAAGTAAGACACGCCGATGGCCGTGATCAGAACGGCCAGCGGGCCCGCTTGGCGCAGCGGCTTATAGGCCAGACCCTCAATGAGAACACCGAGAACCGTGCAGACCACACAAGAGAGAACTACAGATGCCCAGCCCGGGAGGCCGAGATACGACGTGGCGCAGAACGAGACATAGGCACCGACCATGATGACATCGCCGTGAGCGAAGTTGAGCATCTTGGCGATACCGTAGACCATGGTGTAGCCCAACGCGATGATGGCGTAGACGCTGCCCATGGACAGGCCGTTGACCAGGTATTGGATAAAGACCGTCATGTTCCACATCCCCCTTTCGAATAGGTTTCCAGTTAATGTATGAAACAGGGACGTTACACTGTCCCTAGATACCAAGCAAGCAGGGAAGGCCAAAACCTCCCCTGCTTGGGATCAAAACCGCTCTATGTAAGGCGGCCAATTAGGCCTGTACGTACTTGCCGTCGGTGATGACGTACGCCGTGGGCTCCTTCTGGACCTGGCCCTTATCGTTCCAGGTGAGCTTGCCGGTCAGACCGTCAACGGTAATCTTGAGCATAGCCTTGGACAGCTTCTCGGCGACCTCGGTCGGATCGGCGTCGACACCAAGACCGGCCTCCTTGACGGCCTCGGCCACCGCGTGCACGCCGTCGTAGGCGTCAGCGGCAAACTGGTCGGGGGTATCGTCGTACTTATCCTTGTAAGCGTTAACGAAGTCGGCGTTCTTCTCGTCGTCGGCGGAGAACGGGGTCATGAGCAGCAGACCCTCGGCAAGAGAGGTATCGAAGCCCTCAACGCCCAGGATGCCGTCCATACCGTCGCAGCCCATCATCTTGACGTCGTAGCCCATGTCCTTGGCGTTCTTGAGCAGGACGGACGCCGGCGTGTAGTAGATCGGCGCAAAGATCATGGTGGCGCCGGCCTGCTTGGCCTTGGTCAGCTGGTTGGTAAAGCTCGTGGCGGAGTCGTCCTTAAAGGTCTCCTCGTCAACAATCTCGAGCTTGGACTCAGCGGCCTGGGCCTTAAAGGAATCTGCGATGCCCGAAGAATAGGCGTCGCCGGAGTTATAGAACAGCACGAACTTCTCGTCCGCATACTTCTGCGCCAGGAACTTGGCAGCGTTGACACCCTGGTTGGGGTCGGTGAAGCAAACCTGGAAGACGCAATCCTTGCCGTCGGTGACGTCCTCGGAGGACGCGGACGGGGTGATCATGAACGTCTTGGGGTCGTTACCGCACTCGGCGGCAACGGCAACCGACGCACCCGTGGTGGTCGGGCCGACGAGGGCCTGCATGCCCCAGTCGAGCAGGGTGTTGAAGGCGTTGACGGCCTTCTCGCCGTCGGCCTGGTCATCCTCGGCCTTGCTGGCAAGTGGCAGCTCCTTGGTCGAGAAATCCTTGCAGCCAAGCTCGACACCCTGGGTAACGGACTTGCCGTAGGACGCGTTGGCGCCGGTCAGCGGGCCGATGGTACCGATCTTAAACGAAGCGTCGCTCGAAGCGGAACCGCTGTCGCCGCCGTTGGAGGAGCAGCCAGCTAGAATGGACATCGCCCCCAGACCTGCTGCGCTCGCGATAACGCTCCTGCGATTCATAACAGGGTTCAATGACTTACCGGTGAGGCTCGACATGCGGCTCTCCTCTCAAATCTCGTCGGGTTTCGGTTACCCGACAGGCCATCCTTCGCCGTGTTCGGCGTTCGCAAAATACTAGACGCTTTAGTTAAGGAAAGTGGCGATTATTTCAACTTTTCTTTGGATTTGTTCTTTTATCCATAATTCTGCGTATTTCTTTTACTTTATGCAGTAATGCCACTTTATTGTGTGAAAGTAATGTTTCCGTTCTGTTACAGGCGTCCCTGCCCTGAATAAAACGGCCTCACCGGTCGCGCTTTATGCGCACTTAGGCGGCGATGTACTTGCCGTCCTGAATCACATAGGCTGTGGCGGGCTTTTCGACCTGGCCCTCGTCATTCCACGTCAGCTCGCCTGTCAGGCCCTCGATCTTGATCTTGCGCATGGCCTTGGCAAGGTCGCCGGCAATGTCGGCACCGTCGGCCGAAATGTCAATCCCCGCCCTATCGATAGCTTCGGCGATGGCGTGGACGCAATCGTAAGCGTCGGCGGCAAACTGGTTGGGCGTCTCGTCGTAGGCATCCTTATAGGCCTTGACGAAGTCGGCATTCTTCTCATCGTCGGCAGAGAACGGGGTCATGAGCAGTACGCCCTCGGCAAGAGAGGTATCGAAGCCTTCCACAGAGAGCAGGCCGTCCATGCCGTCGGTACCCATGAGGGTCATGTCGTAGCCCATGTCCTTGGCGTTCTTGAGCAAAACGGACGCCGGCGTGTAGTAGATCGGCGCAAAGATGAGCGTGGCGCCGGCCTCCTTGGCCTTGGTGAGCTGGTTGGTAAAGCTTGTGGAAGAGTCGTCCTTAAAGGTCTCGGTATCGACGATATCAAGTTTGGACTCCTTGGCCTGCTCGGCAAAGGCATCGGCAACACCCGAGCTGTACGTATCGCCGGAGTTGTAGAACAGGGCGATCTTGGCATCCGCGTACTTCTCGGCCAAGAACTTCGCGGCGCTGGCGCCCATGGTGGGATCGGTGAAGCAAACCTGGAAAACCGTGGTCTTGTCCTTGGTGACGTCGAGAGACGAGGCCGAGGGCGTGACCATGAGCATATCGTCGGCAATCTCGCCCGAGACGGCGACGGCGGCACCAGTCGTGACGGGACCGACGAGCGCCTGCATGCCCCAGTCGCACAGGGTATTGAAGGCGTTGATGGCCTTCTCGCCGTCAGCGACGTCATCCTCGGACTTAAGCGAGAGCTTGAGGTCCTTGGTCGAGAAATCCTTGGCGGCGAGCTTGGCACCCTTCTCGGCCGAAACGCCATAGGTTGCCGCGGCGCCGGTCAGAGGGCCGATGACACCGATCTTGAAGGTCTTGCCGTCATCGGCGGAGCCGCCGTCCGAGCCACCCGACGAGCAACCAGCGAGTGCGACGGCACTGCCGAGCGCCGCGGCGCCAGCCAAGAAACTCCTGCGGTTAAGTACGTTGTTGATGCTAAACATGGTGTCCCCCTTTTCGCTGGCCGCGGTGCGGCCGTCTTGCGGTACAGGGCAAACCTTATGGTGCAAACGTTGACAGTTTGTTACGGAAGTTCGTTTGTAGCGAGCGTGTTTCCAATGTTTCCGCAGCGTTTCGGGGGTGGCGTTTTATGCTGCTCCCGCTGCCAGGCAAGCACGCGCCCGCACTTCACGCTAGAATGCACTCAACCTTTAAGCGGTTAATCCATCCATAAGATGCACGAAGGAGCTATCTATGAGCGAACCCCTGCGCACCGTGAACGTCGGCCTCATCGGTCTGGGAACCGTCGGCGGCGGCGTGGCCCGTCTGATCAAGAGCCACCACGATGAGTACCTGGCCGCCTACGGCATCGACCTTAAGCTGACCCGCGCCTGCGCGCTTGCCTGGGAGCAGGCCGAGGCGGCAGGCATTGAGCGCGAGGCCTTTACGAGTGACTGGCACGACGTCGTCACCGACCCCGCCGTCGACATCGTCGTCGAGCTGATCGGCGGCGAGCATCCCGCAACCGAGATATTCACCACCGCCTTCGAGAACGGCAAGCACGTCGTCTCTGCCAACAAGGCCCTGCTGGGCCGTCATGTCGAGACGCTCGCCGAGAAGGCGCGCGCGTGCGGCGTGCAGATTAAGTGCGAGGCCAGCTGCGGCGGTGGCATCCCCATTGTCAGCACGCTCGAGCACGACCTGGTGGGCAACAAGATCCTGACCATCGCCGGTATCCTTAACGGCACCACCAACTACATCCTGTCGCGCATGGACGCCGAGGGCGCCGATTACGCTGACGTGCTCGCCGACGCCCAGGCAAAGGGCTATGCCGAGGCCGACCCGTCCGCCGACGTCGACGGCTTCGACGCCGCCAGCAAGACGGCAATCCTCGCTTCCATCGGCTTTGGCACCCGTGTGACCACCGACGATGTCTACCAGCAGGGTATCCGTACCATCGGCGCCGAGGACATTGCCCAGGCCCGCGAGCTCGGCTATACCATCAAGCTGCTGGGCATCGCACGCAACACCGACGCTGGCGTCGACGTCCGCGTGCATCCCACGCTGATCCCCGCCGACCACATGCTTGCCAAGGTCAACGGCGCCATGAACGCCGTCTACGTGGTGGGCGACGCCGTGGGCGAGACCATGTTCTACGGCGCGGGCGCAGGCTCCTTCCCCACCGCAAGTGCCGTCGTGGGCGACATCCTGTCGCTCTCCGAGCAGATCAGCCGCGGCGTGGCTCCGCTGCCCGAAATTGAGCCCTATGGCCACAACATCGCCTTTAAGCCCATGGACGAGCTCCAGACCAAGTACTATGTGCGCCTGAAGGTCGCCGACCGCGTGGGCGCCCTGTCCGAGACGGTCGACATCTTTGCCAAGCACAACATCTCGATCTCGCTCATCAACCAGGTCGAGGACGGCAAGTCGGGCGTCAGCGATGCCTGCTCGGTCATCTTCCTGACGCACCGCGCGCTCGAGAAGGACGTCCAGGCTGCCGCCGCCGAGCTTGCCAGCGTCGACTGCGTGGCCGAGGTCGCCAACGTCCTGCGCATCGAGGACGTCGAGGCTTGGACCGAAGGCGTCATGGCCAACTAGTTCGGTTCTCGGCAAGTCAAACAACGCATGAGGGGCTCCTATCCGATTGGATGGGAGCCCCCTTTAGTTACATTTTTCGAGCGAACTGGTCGACTAACGTTTGAACAACTTGACCGTTCGTCGGCAACCGTGGATACCGTTTGCCGATATGCGACGGCAGCTGTATTTTGCCGCCGCTATGCTGTGCTGCGTATGTCCGCCCGCGATGAGAGGAAGCACCATGTTGCTCGAGGGCAAGAAAGCAATCATCACCGGAGGCACGCGCGGTATCGGCTATGCGATCGCCTGCCGTTTTATCGAGGAAGGCGCTGCCGTCACCGTCTTTGGCTCGCGCCAGGAGACTGCCGACGCGGCGGTTGAGAAGCTGGTAGTCGCCTATCCCGACGCCAAGGTCTGGGGCCGCTCCTGCGACCTCACCTCGCTCGAGGCCGTGACCGAGGCCTTTACCCAGGCTGCAGCCGACATGGGCGGCTTGGACACGGTCGTCAACAACGCCGGCATCTCCCAGCGCTCGCCGCTGCTCAACTACACGGCAGAGGAGTTCGCCAAAGTTATGGACCTCAACGTCGTCGCCGTCTTTAATGGCCACCAGGCTGCCGCCAAGATCATGACCGAAGCCGGCCACGGCGGCACCATCACCACCACGAGCTCGATGGTCGCTAAGTACGGTCAGCCCTCCGGCGTTGGCTACCCCACGTCCAAGTTCGCCGTCAACGGCATGGTCCAGTCGCTCTCGCGCGAGCTCGCCCCCATGGGCATTCGCGTCAATGCCGTAGCACCCGGTGTAACCAAAACCGACATGGTCGCCAACCTGCCCGAAGAGGTCATCAAGCCCATCATCGCCACCATTCCGCTGGGTCGCATGGGCGAGCCCGAGGATGTCGCCAACGCCTTTGTTTTCCTGGCGAGCGATATGTCCTCCTACGTCACGGGCGCCATCCTCCCCGTCGACGGAGCCGCCCGCTCCTAAAGGTCGCAAGCCACAGCTTTAAACCTCAACCGAGCTCAACGCAAGAAGGCGCGCTGCCTGCATCAACCGCAGGCAGCGCGCCTTCTATTATTTGGACGGAACCCGTATCCCGACATTCCTTGCTACTTGCCGTCGTCGTTCTCGGCCTCTTCGCGCGCGTAGAGCTCCAGCATGCGGCGGCGGTATTCGCGCACGGCGAGCTTGGCGCGCTCCAGGCGGCGACGCTCATGCGGAGTCAGCTCGGACGTGTCGATCTCATCACCATAAGTCTTATCGGCAAGCAGGTGCGCCGCGTCCACGATGCGGGCATCGATGCGGCCGCTCGCCGCCTCGGCGGAAAGACGCTCGGCAATCGTATCGAGCGTAGGCAGGCCCTCAAATACGCGACCATGGCCATGCGAGGTCAGCAGCTCGTGCTCCCGTGCGAGCAGGCTCGCCAAATCGTGATGGGCGCGCAGGATGTCGAGCGCATCGGATGGATGCTCGGCAACTTCTGCCACAGCGGCGACCGGTGCGGCGTCGACCACGCGGTAGAAGAGCTGCGCGAGCAGCGGCATCAAGAACACCGTGATGGCACCGGCGGCAACCATGACCGACGCAATATCTTGCGACAGCGCGCCCGCGTTGACGGCAACGCTTGTCACGGCAACGATGATCGGCAGCGCCGTAGTGCAGTACAGGGCCACGGTAATGCGGCCGTACGCCGAAACGTCGCGCGTCGCGGGACAAATGCTCATAGAGATGAGAATGGGCACCGCGCGAATGATCAGCAACGCCACGATAAAGCCCGCGAGCAAGCCCGGGCGCGACGCCACGGCCGTCAGGTCGATCTTTGCGCCCGATACGGTGAAGAACACCGGAATCAAAAAGCCGTAGGCAAGGCCGTCGAGCTTGGTCTCGAGCGTATGGTTGCCCTCGGGGATGATATAGCGCAGGACAAAGCCGGCGGCAAAAGAACCCAACACGATATCGAGGTCAAAGACGGCGGAGAATGCCACGAGCGTGACCAGGATGAGCACCGTCAGGCGCACGAAGGTCTGCGACGTGGTATCGGCGCGCTCCTCGACAAACGCAAAGAAGCGGCTGCCGACGCGCTTGGAGCGGCTTGGGACCACGGCCAGCAGCACGCAGACTACAGCAAACAAGCCAAGGATTACGAGCGTTTGGATGCCGGTGCGGGCAGACAGCAGCACCGACATGGCGAGCACGGGGCCGAGCTCACCCCAGGTGCCATACGCGAGAATCGAGTCGCCCACGCGCGTGCCGGTGAGCGAGCGCTCGCGCATGATGGGCACGAGCGTGCCGAGCGCCGTAGAAGTGAGGGCAAGCGTCACGGCGATACCGTCGAAATGGCTGACCGAGAACCACGGAGTAAAGCGCACGGCAAGCCAGGCGATACCAAACGTGACGACCCACGTCGCCAAGCCGTAGCGCCCCTCGACGCCCGTGATGCTCTTGGGATCGATCTCAAAGCCGGCAAGCAGGAACAAAAATGCCAGACCGAGCTCTGACACGAGCGAGACCTCGGCATCTACATGGATGACGCCGAGCATATGGGGTCCCAGCACCGCACCGAACACGAGCAAAAAGACCGTCTCGGGAACGGGCTTTCCGGGAATCGCCGAGGCGATGAAGGGGCTTGCAAAGGCCACGAGCGCGATGATGGCGAGTGAAACGAATGCCATGTGATGCCTTTCTCTTGTTTGCGCTTCACTGTAGCACCCTCGCCGTCCTCAACGCGCCGCGAGCTGTCGTATCATAGTGAGGTTTACAAACATGTGGCTCAAGGCGACCGCAGGGCAGACCCCGCAAACCGACCGCTGCCGCATACCGTACCGTACGCCCAACCGATCAGGAAGGCAGGAACCAATGGTCTCTCGTATCTACGTGGAGAAGAAACCCGGGTTCGACGTCGAGGCTCAGCAGCTCAAGGGCGAGCTGACCGAGATTCTCGGCATCAAGGGCATCGAGGCCCTGAGGATCATCAACCGCTACGACGTCGAGGGCATCGACGAGGAGCTTTTCCGCTCCTGCGTGCCGACCGTCTTTAGCGAGCCCCAGGTCGATGTGACCTACGACGAGCTCCCCGCAAGCGATGGCGCCGTCTTTGCCGTCGAATTCCTGCCTGGCCAGTTTGACCAGCGCGCCGACTCCGCCAGCGAGTGCGTGCAGCTCATCAGCCAGGGCGAGTGCCCCGCCGTGCGCTCCGCCAAGGTCTATATGATCTCGGGCGCTCTGGACGAAGCCGCCATCGAGGCCATCAAGCACTACGTGGTGAACCCCGTCGAGGCGCGCATCGCCTCGCTCGACTTGCCCGAGACGCTGTACATGGAGACCCCCGAGCCCCAGCCCGTCGAAGTGCTCGACGGCTTCCGCGAGCTCGATGAGGCCGGCCTTGCCGCCTTCATCGCCGATCGCGGTCTTGCTATGGACGAGGCGGACATCGCCTTCTGCCAGCAGTACTTCCGCGATGAGGACCGCGACCCCACCATCACCGAGATCCGCGTGATCGACACCTACTGGTCCGACCACTGCCGCCACACCACCTTCGGCACCGTCCTGGACGACGTGACGATCGACGACGCCGTGGTGCAGCAGGCCTTCGACCGCTACATGGAGATGCGCCACGAGCTCGGTCGCGACGCCAAGCCCGTCTGCCTCATGGACATGGGCACCATCGGCGCCAAGTACCTTAAGAAGACCGGCGTCATGACCGATGTCGACGAGTCCGAGGAGATCAACGCCTGCACCGTCAAGGTGAAGGTCGATGTCGACGGCGAGGACCAGGACTGGCTGTTCCTGTTTAAGAACGAGACCCACAACCACCCGACCGAGATCGAGCCCTTCGGCGGTGCCGCCACCTGCGTGGGCGGCGCCATCCGCGACCCGCTCTCGGGCCGCAGCTATGTGTATCAGGCCATGCGTGTCACCGGCGCCGGCGACCCCACCGTCCCCGTGTCCGAGACGCTCGAGGGCAAGCTGCCGCAGCGCAAGCTCGTGACCACTGCCGCCGCCGGCTACTCCAGCTACGGCAACCAGATCGGCCTTGCCACCGGCCAGGTCAACGAGCTCTATCACCCCGGCTACGTGGCCAAGCGCATGGAGGTCGGCGCCGTCGTGGGCGCTACCCCGGCAAACCACGTGCGCCGCGAGTGCCCCGCCCCCACCGACAAGATCATCCTGCTGGGCGGCCGCACCGGCCGTGACGGCATCGGCGGTGCCACCGGCTCCTCCAAGACCCAGAACACCGAGTCCATCGAGACCTCGGGTGCCGAGGTCCAGAAGGGCAACGCCCCGGTCGAGCGCAAGCTGCAGCGCCTGTTCCGCCGCGGCGATGCCTGCCGTCTGATCAAGCGCTGCAACGACTTTGGCGCAGGCGGCGTCTCGGTCGCCGTAGGCGAGCTTGCCGACGGCCTGTATGTCGACCTTGATACCGTGACCAAGAAGTACGACGGTCTTGATGGCACCGAGCTCGCCATCTCTGAATCCCAGGAGCGCATGGCCTGCGCCGTCGCCGACGGTGACGTCGAGGAGTTCATGGGCTACGCCGCCGAGGAGAACCTGGAGGCAACCGTTATCGCCGAGGTTACCGCCGAGCCGCGCATGCGCATGGCCTGGAACGGCGTCGCCATCGTCGATCTGTCCCGCGAGTTCCTCAACTCCAACGGTGCGCCCAAGCACCAGGTCGCCCACGTCTGCGCCCGTAGCGTGTGGCAGCCCAGCTGGGCCGGTACCACGCTTGCCGAGCGCATGACCTCGCTCGTCACCGACCTCAACGTCGCCTCCAACAAGGGCCTTTCCGAGCGCTTCGACTCCACCATCGGCGCCGCGACCGTGCTCATGCCCTTTGGCGGCAAGACGCAGCTCACCCCAAGCTCGGCCATGGTCGCCAAGTTCCCCGTGGACGGCGAGACCACCACGGCGAGTGCTATGGCATGGGGCTTCAACCCCTACCTGATGGAAGCTGACCAGTTTGCGGGCGCCTACCTGTCCGTGGTCGAGTCCATCGCCAAGCTCGTTGCCGCCGGCTTTGAGCACAAGCGCGCCTACCTCTCCTTCCAGGAGTACTTCGAGCGCCTGCGCACCGAGGCAGAGCGCTGGGGCAAGCCCATGGCTGCCGTCCTGGGTGCCCTCATGGCCCAGGTCGACCTGGGTGCCGGCGCCATCGGCGGCAAGGACTCCATGAGCGGTTCGTTTGAGGACGAGGCCGGCGAGCTCAACGTTCCGCCGACCCTGATCAGCTTCGCCGTCGCCGTGGGCAAGGCCGCCCGCGCCGTCTCGCCCGAGTTCAAGGGCCTCACGCACCGCGTCGTCCGCATCGCCCCCGCCACCTATGGCGAGGACTACCGCCCCGACGCCCAGCAGCTGCTCGCCGCGTTTGACGCCGTCGAGGCGCTCACTGCTACCGGCAACGCCCTGGCCATCTCCACGCCCGGCTACGGCTGCGGCGCCGAGAGCCTCTTTAAGATGTGCATCGGTAACCAGATCGGTATCGAACTTGCCGAGGATGTAGACGTGGAGAGCCTCTTCACCCCGCTCTACGGCAGCTTTATCGTCGAGCTCGCCGAGGATGCCGAGCTGCCCGAGGTCGCCGACGGCGTTGTCGTCGAGCCCCTGGGCACCACCGTCGAGGGCTATGTCATCGACACCGGCTCCGAAGTCATCGAGCTCTCCGAGCTCCAGGAGGCCTGGGAGAGCGGTATCGAGGGCGTCTTTGCCTATCGCAGCGCCGGCGAGACCGCCGAGGTCGAGACCATCGACTTCCGCGCCAAGGACATCCACGTGTACGGCGGCGCCAAGATTGCCCGCCCGCGCGTGGTTATCCCCGTGTTCCCCGGCAACAACTGCGAGTACGACAGCGCCCGCGCCTTCCGCGCCGCCGG
>CABUDB010000012.1 GCA_902490245.1 uncultured Collinsella sp. | reverse complement strand
AAAATGTTAACTTATGGGAGCAACAAGTATTCATGTACAAGCAGTGAAGCCGGGATTCCCCGACGGCATTACCCGGCGCTATCGACAAACCAAATGGATCCTGCTGGCATCAAAATGCATGCGCAGCGTCTCGCCTGCTTGCGGCAGCTCGTCGACAGGCATGCGCACTTTGTTGACCTTCCACTGCAGGCGCGTCGGCGCGTCGGCGCGCGGCACGTCCAGCAGCACCAGGCGCTCAAAACGTGAATCGCTCACGCGGGCCACATGCAGGTCGTAGCTGTTGCGACCCCGCTCAGCACGGTTGTCCACATGGAAGTAGCTCGCACGAATACCCAGGTACGCCACGTTATCGGGAACCTCACGGCCCACGTTGAAGGTCATGCCCCAGTCGAGGGCCTCAACTTCTTCGTCGCCGATCTTGCGCGCGCGGCTCGTATTCTTGCAGCCCGTCAGGCGCAGCGCAGCCAAGGTTTGCGGCCGGCGGACCACGTCCTCGACGGAGCCGATCTCCTCCATATGCCCGTCGTGCATCACACAAATGCGCTCGCACAGACGGCACGCTTCGTCGATGTCGTGGCTCACGTAGAGCACGGTACGGTTGCACACATCGAACAGGTCGAGCATGTTCTGTTCGAGCGCGCTCTTAAGATAGGAATCGAGCGCGCTCATGGGCTCGTCGAACATAAAAATGCCCGGATGCGCCGCCACCATGCGCGCAAGCGCCACGCGTTGCTGCTGACCGCCCGAGAGGCGCGCGGGGTAGCGGTCGGCAAAATCGGCCAGACCGAAAATGCCCAGATAGCGCTCGGCGAGCTTTTTGCGCGCGGCGGCGTCACCCGCATCCTTAACACCGGCGCATACGTTATCGGCCACCGTCATGTTGGGAAACAGCTGATAGTTCTGGAACAGCAGGGCGCATTTTCGCTCCTGGGGCGACAGGTTGATACCCGCCGCCGAGTCAAAAAAGGTCACGCCGTTGACGACGATCTTGCCCTCGTCGGGCGTCTCCACGCCGGCAATGCAGCGCAACGTGCAGCTCTTGCCGCAACCTGAGGCGCCCAGCAGCGCCACACGCTCCTCGCCGGCCTCAAGCTGCATGTCGAGCACAAACCCGGGATAACGTTTCTTAATATCCAAAACGAGCGACATGGCTTATCGACCTCCCATTGCGACCGTATCATCGCGCATAAGCTCGGCCAGCGCCTCGCGATCGATACGCAAGGCATCACCGCCCACCGGGTCAAGCGAATCGCCCTGTCCGGCGAGCTCTTTGGCCTGCTTGCGCTCCGCACGGGAGAGACCGCGCTCGCGATACTTTTGAGAATGCGCCGTGTACATGTTGATGAATAGGATGACCAGGAAGCTGAACGCTATTACGACCACGACCCAAAAGAGAGCCACCGACGTATTGCCGCCCATCCACTCAAAGTAAATCGCAATGGGAATGGTCTGCGTAATGCCGGCGTAGTTGCCCGCAAAGAACAGCGTGCAGCCAAACTCGCCCATCGCGCGAGCGAAGGCGAGCACCGTGCCCGCCGCGATTGAGGGCCAGCCGAGCGGCATCATGAGCTTGGCAAAGATGCGACGTTCGGACCACCCCAAGGTTCGCGCGGCGTCGAGCATCTGCGTGTCGAGGCTCTCGAAGGCTCCGAGCGCCGTGCGGTAGACCAGCGGAAACGATACAACGACAGCCGAAATGACCGCCGCGGGCCAGGTAAAGACGATCGAGATGCCGTGCGCGATGAGCCATTGGCCCACCCCGGTCGAACGGCCAAACAGCATGAGGAGCAGAAAACCGCAGACCGTGGGCGGCAGCACCATAGGGATGGTAAAGACCGAGTCGAGCAGGCCCTTGATGCGACTCGAGGTACCCATAGTCTTCCACGCGGCAAACAGGCCCAGCGCAAAGGCAATCACCAGGGCAAGCCCGCTCGTTTTTATGGACACCCAAAACGGGCGATAGTCGATGTCGTCCAAAAAGGAAGCCAGAGAGTTCAAGGCCCCCTGCTCATCCCGCAACACGACAGACGATGCTTCAACCATTTGAGCGCTATCAAGCCAACGCGCGCCGCCCTTGGCATCACCCGAGGCTGATGCAATCACCACATAGCGGTCCCCATCCGCGCCGCGCTCGTCAAAGCCATAGGTATACCCGCCGGCATCAAACGTTGTTTCCGCCGTGACATACCAAGGAAGATCCACGTCCCCTAGCTGCGCACCTCCCATGCAGTTTGCGCTGTCGAGCTTACAGACGAGGGCCTTGAGACCCGATACGCACTCGTTGTCCTGCGGATCCAATCCATACTCCTCGGCCGCCTTGGGCGATATCCACACCACAACGCGATCGGCAGCAGGCGCCACTACAAGGTCCACGTCCTCGTCAACGGGAAACCGGTAGCCCTCAGGCTGGCCCTCCATGGCACGAGCAGTCCCCTTGGCCAACCGCTCAAAACCCTCGATCCCATAGGAAAGCCCATGAACGGTCGCAGCAACCTGGGCCCCGTCCTCAGCGTCCCCAGCAACCGCAAATCCCGGCACCCAGCAAAGCGCGAGGGTCAAAGCACAGGCGACAAGTATGCGGAATCTATTAAGCACGAAAAGCTCCAAGCGAATACAAGGACGGAGTGAAACACAAAACGATGGAATTATCGCGCCAAGCCGCACTACTCGGAAAGCTCAAAGCCGTACTTGGCCCAAATCTTCTGGGCCTTCTTGTTGGACAGGCAAAACTCGATGAACGCCTTGGCCTCGTCGGCATGCTCGGAGCTATCGGCGACAGCACCGGGATACACGATCGGCTTGTGCGAATCCTCGGGGCACACGAAGACCTCCTCGATGCCGTCATAGCGGAAGATATCGGAGCTGTAGACGAAACCGGCCACGCAGTCGCCTGTGGACACATAGGCGGCGGCGGTACCAACTTTGTCGGCCAGTGCGACCTTGTCGGCGATCTCGGGCGCATACTCGCCGTCGTCGCCCTCGGTGCCGGTATAGAGGCCCACAGAAGCCAGCGCCTGGTTGGCGTACTTGCCGGCGGGAACGGTCTTGGCGTCGCCAATGGCGATCTTGCCGTCCAGATTCGCGACGTCGGCGATGGCCTCGACCTTGGTGTCGGAGCCCTCGGCGCGAATGATCACAAGATCGTTGACGAACATATCCTCACGCGTGTCGGCATCGACGAGCTCGGCGGTCTCGGCATCGTCCATGGTGCCCTTGGAGGCTGTGATGAGCACGTCGACGGCGGCACCGGCGCGCATCTGCTCGACTAGGTCGCCAGACGCCTTGAACTGCGTGTCGGCAAACGTGGTACCGGTCTGCTCGGTGTAAAGCTCCTGAACCTCGGGCAGAGCCTTCTCGAGCGAGTTGGCGGCAAAGACCTGAAGCTTGACAGCCTTCTTGGACGAAGTCTTGGCGGAACCGGCACCGGAGCCAGTCGACTCAGGTGCCTTATTGCCGGAGCAGCCGGCAAGGCCAAGGCCGGCAGCGGCGACAGCGGAAAGCGAGACGAATCCGCGGCGAGAAACCATATCGAGCATGTTCAACCCTTTCGGACCTTATGCCCGGGTACCCCACCGCGGGCTTTATTCTGTAATTAGATTATACTTCGGTGCGAATAATGTTTATGAGAAATTATTCTCTTCTGAGAATATAGTTTCAGACATGCCTACAGAATGCCGTCCCCTTGGGCGCAAATAAAAGGCGGAGCAGCCGTTCAGGTCGCTCCGCCGCAGGTAAATCGCTTAGTTGGTATGTCCGCCGCCCGCTGTCATCTGAGCCGCATGCTCCAGCTGGTCCGCTATGGCCTCCCAGCTTTCGCGGGCGGCCTTCGTAGAACCGGGAAAGTTTACGACAAGTGTATGACCTCGTTGCATGCAAATAGCGCGCGAGAGCATGGCGCGGCGCGTCTTGGTCATCGAGTACGCACGGATCGCCTCGGCAATGCCCGGCACGTCGCGATCGCAGACGGCGCGCGTGGCCTCGGGCGTCACGTCGCGCATCGAAAGCCCCGTACCGCCGCAGGTGAGCACGACATTGGCGTGGCACTCATCGGCGGCTTCCACAATGGCATCACCGATCTCGCTGACGTCATCGCGCACGACCACATGCGAGGCGACCGTCCAGCCCTGCGCCACGATGAGTTCCTCGAGTGCGGCTCCAGCCTCGTCCTGGGCAAGATCGCGCGTGTCCGAACACGTCACGATCGATATCTTCAACTCCACAGCATTCCTCCTACAACACGGCGCCCTCGGGCAGATCGACGCGAACAACGTCTACGACATCTCCCGCCTTGAGCTCGCACGGTCCTTCGTCAATACGCAGCAGGCAGTTGGCCCGCTGCATCGTGCCGAGCAGCGCCGAATTCTGCGTCTTGGCCTCGGTCACCAGCAGCTCACCGGTCTCGGGATCGCGCAAAACCGTGGCGCGATCGAAGAAGCGTCGGTCCTGGCGCTTTTTCACACCGTGCGTGAGCGTCGCCTGCTGCACGGGACGCGCACCCTCGGCAAAGCCGCGCATCTTGCGGATCGCCGGACGGGCGAGCATCTCAAAGCCCACATACGCCGCGGCCGGATTGCCTGAAAGCCCCAGGTAGGGCTTACCCCCGAGCAAGCCAAACGTGATGGCCTTGCCCGGACGCATCGAGATGCGGTCAAACAGCACCTCGCCCTCGCGTCGGACGAGCGCCGTCACATAGTCGTAATCGCCCGCCGAGGCACCGCCGCTCGTAATGACAAAATCGCACTCCTGCACGGCGCGATGCACCAACTCGGCGATTGCCTGCTCATCATCGGGCGCAATGCCGTAGAACACGGGCTCGGCGCCGGCATCGAGTGCTTCGGCCATCAACGCCGACGAGTTGGAGTCGCGAATCTGCCCGCGCGCCGGCACGTTGCTCGGTGCGACCAGTTCCGTGCCCAGCGAGATGATGCCCACACGCGGGGCAGCGTGCACCTTCACGCTCGCATATCCGGCGCTTGCCAGCAGACCCGCGCCCGCCGGAGCCACGACCTCGCCGGCGTGCATCACAACATCGCCGGCATGGGCCTCCTCGGCGGCAGAGCGAACGTTCTCCCCTACCTTGGCAGGCGCCGAGAACCTCACACGCGAGCCCTCGTTGCCATCGCCATCGAGCACGTCGACGATCTCGTATTTCACCACGGCATCGGCACCTTCGGGTACCGGCGCGCCCGTCATGATGCGGACCGTCTCACCCACGCCGAGCACGCCCTCAAAGACATGGCCCGCTGCTTCGTGTCCGATAACGTCGAGCGTCACCGGCACCTCGCCAGATGTCTGCGCCAAGTCCGCCGAGCGCACGGCATATCCGTCCATAGCGCTGTTGGCAAACGGCGAGATGTCGATATCGGCCACCGCGTCCTCTGCCAAGGGAAGACCGGCGGCCTGCCACACGGGAATCTCGATGAGATCCGTCGGAGCAACGTGCGACAAAACAATCGACTGTGCATCCTCCAGCGGAATGAGTTTCTCTGCCATATGCACCTCTTAATGCCACGGCGCACAACAGGGGCGCCAATTCTTTATGCTTGTCTCAGTATAATCCCCCGACGCACGACCGCGACTCGGCCTGTACCCGCAAATACACCTGTCGGTTGCAGGCTGCGAAACAGAATAGAAACCAACCCACCGGCTCGTCGCGTTTACCGCGTTTTATAATGCTTGCGTTGCAACCCAAAAGAGGAACGTATGGCTCATAACGACAAACCCGAAAGCGCAAACGCAGCGCAGGATCATTCCCAGCCGCTCGACGACGGCGGCTTTTTCTCCCTGAACGACGTCATCATGGCAGGCAGGCAACAGCTCACCCGCTCCGAGCATCTCTTGGCTGCCGACACGCGCCGCAACGCCCGCAACCTACTTGCTAGCGCCAAGTTGCTCGTGCTCGTCGTCATCGTCTCGCTCGCCATGGGCGTTGCCGCTTGGGCGTTTTTGGCCTCGTTGAATATCGCGACCGACTATCGCGAGCACCATGTGTGGGTCTACGCCTTGCTTCCCGTTGTGGGCGTTGCCACCGCATGGGTGTACAAAAACCACGGTCTCGCCGCCAAGCGTGGCAACAACCTGGTCATCGACTCCGCTCTGGGCACACGCCTCATCCATATGCGCATGGCCGTCCTCACCTTCGTCTGCTCCACGCTCACGCACCTAACGGGCGGGTCGGCCGGTCGCGAAGGAGCCGCGGTGCAGATTGGCGGCACCATCGCCAGCAACATCTCGAGCCTCGCCCACCTCAAAAAGCATGACCACCACGACCTCATGCTCGCCGGCATCTCGTCGGCCTTTGGCGCCGTATTCGGTTCGCCCCTTGCCGGAGCTTTCTTTGGCATGGAGATGTGCTTTATCGGCAAGATCGACTACACCGCGGGCATCTACTGCCTCGTCGCCTCGTTTACCGGCTACTTTACGTCACTCGCCTTGGGAACCGAGTACGAGGCGAATGTTATCGCCAGCGTTCCCGCCATGACGCCCAGAACGGTTGTCATCGTCGTTATCGGAGCCATTATCTTTGGCCTGACGGCACGCCTCTTTGCCTGGTCGGTTCGAACCGTCAAGAGCCTGTACGATCGCTTTATCACCAATTACCTCGTTCGCGCACTCATAGGCGCACTCGTGGTTTTGGCCGCCTATGCCCTCCTCGACGCCTGGGACTACGCTGGCCTTTCCACGTGGCTTTCCGGCGCCGGATTTGCAGGCAACACCACCCTGGCGGACGCAGCCATCAAGTTGGTCGTCACAGCGCTTACCCTGGGCGCGGGCTTCCAAGGCGGCGAAGTTACACCCCTGTTTGGTATCGGTGCGGCGCTCGGCGGATGGATCGGTTGCCTCGCTGGACTCGACCCGAGCTTTATGGCGGCCCTCGGCATGCTCGGCGTCTTCTGCGCCGGCCTCAACGTGCCCATCACCACCTGCATGATGGCCATCGACCTGTTCCATGGAACGGCCGCGGGCTTCTTTGTCATCGTTTCGTTTATTAGCTACCTAACCGGCGGACACCGCGGCGTGTACCCCGCCCAACGCATCATCTCACCCAAGCGCCGTTCGCTTATTGTGGATGAGGGCGGTACGGTAGCGGATGCTATCGAGCGCCACAACGACCTGATAGAGTAGATGCAATAATCGCCGTGCAGCCACAATCGGGGGTAATTCGACCTGAGCGCGACCGCACTGTCATGCCATACGCCGGGAGTCACCCCATGCACGCAACTGATTTTGGTCGCACGCTCATCATCGCCAATCCTGTCGCCCAGTCGGGTGCGGCACGCGAAGTTGCCGAGCGCCTGCAACGCTTTTTGGACATGACTGCACGCGCATCCCAGTTTGACCTGGTGTTGACCGAGCGTATGGGACACGCCAAGGAGCTGGCCGCACGGGCTCAGGGCTATCGCACCGTTATCGCACTCGGCGGCGACGGCGTGATCCACGAGGTCGTCAACGGGCTTATGACGCAGGAAGAAGCGGTCCGGCCCGCCCTTGCCGTCCTGCCCGTGGGCTCCGGCAACGATTTTGCCCAGACCCTCGGTATCGACGATTTCTCCGGCAAGGATTTTGGCGCGCTGCTCACCTGCGAGCTGCAGCGTCAGGACATCGGACGCATTCGCTCATGGAGCCCTGCTAGCGGCAGCGGCGAGGCTACCGTCGAGTACTACGACCAGACGCTTTCGGTCGGCATCGATGCCGCCATCGGCCTTGGCACCACCGAGCTGCGCAAAAAGACCGGCTTGACGGGTGCTCCGCTCTACACCCTCTCGGGACTTGAGCAGTTTGGCCTGCGCTATCGCAACTACCCCATGACAGCCAGCTTTGACGGCACGCCCGCTGAGCGCATAAGGACGATCGTCATGGCGATTCAGTTGGGTCCCACGTATGGCTCGGGCTATCGTATCTGCCCCGATGCCGACCCCTGCGACGGCATGCTCGACGTCTGCTACGCATGCGGCCCTGTCCCTCGCGCGGTTGCCCTGCCTATGTTTCTTTCGGCCAAGGACGGCCACCATACCAAGTTGCCACCGGTTCGCATGCGCCGCTGCCGCCATGTTGAGCTCACCTTTGAGGAGCCCGACTACCCCATCCAGGCCGACGGCGAGCCCGTTGTCGCCTCGCGCATCGAGGTCGACATCCTCAGCGGCGCCCTCCTCGTCTGGCACCCCACCCACTAGCCATCCCTAAGTTGCGGTGAAATAGGGACTATTTATGCAGCTAAAGCCGCAAAACAGTCCCTATTTCACCGCAACTTATTGAGAAGATCATTCCTCCCCGCCCGGCTTGCGACGGTTGGCCTTTTTAATCGCGTTGAAGTGCTTATCGTTGAGCCTGCGCTGGCGAGAGCGCTGTGGCACCTTAGTCTTTACGCGTCGGCGCGGTGGACGCCCGCGACGCTCAAGCTCAGCGCGCAGCTTACGCAGACAGCAGCTGCGATTCTGAAACTGACTACGGCTCTCGCGCGCCGTCACGACAATCCCCGTGGGCCCATGCTTCATGCGCACCGCCGAGTCCGTCGTGTTGACGCCTTGTCCGCCCGGACCCGTCGCGCGAAACACCTGCACCTCGCAATCGCGCGCCAACTCCTCGGCCGACATCTCGGCATAGCGCGCATACTCACGCCATCCCATCTTGTTCTCATCCATATCAACACCTCCCCTCATACAAAAAATGTGACAAAGGGAAAGTCCCTTTGTCACATCGAATACCAATCGCTTGTGTTGCGCGCTTAGGCGACGGTGATCTCGCCGGTCTCGCAGTCCATATCGGCGATACGGGCCAGGCTCTCGACGCGGAAGCCGCGCTCGCGGAGCTTATCGCCACCGCCCTGGAAGCCCTTCTCCACGGCAATGCCAATACCGGACACCTCGGCACCCGCGGCCTCGCAGATCTTGATAAGACCCTCAAGCGCGCAGCCGTTGGCCAGGAAGTCATCGATGATCAGGACCTTATCGCCCTCGGACAGGAAGCGCTTGCCCACGATGACCGGGTACTCCTTCTGCTTGGTAAAGGAGTAGATGGTCGTGGCATACTGCTCGCCGTCGAGGTTAATGGACTGGGCCTTCTTGGCAAAGACCACCGGCACGCCGCCAAAATGCTGAGCTGCAATGCAGGCCATGCCAATGCCCGAAGCCTCGATCGTCAGGATCTTGTTGATCTCGACGCCCTCGAACAGACGGGCCCACTCAGCGCCCATGTGATCGAACAGCTCAACGTCGCACTGGTGGTTGAGGAAGGCATCAACCTTAAGGACGTTACCGGCCTTTACGATGCCGTCATGGCGAATACGATCCTCAAGCTCCTGCATGGCGCAACCCCTTCTCGCGGCAACGATACCGCGCGATTAATAAACGTTGTTCGATAGTCTACCACGGACCGACCCCCGCCCGTCCCACAAGCCACATCGCACCACAAACCAGTCCTTTTGGGACGGCGCGAATCGTGGCAGACAGCCTCCCAACACGCTAATGGCGGGCGCGCATCTTCACCAAACGCACCATGGCGAGCGCAAAGCCCACAGCGGCCACAGCCATGAGCACGTAGAACACCGAGCGAAAGCCGAATAAGAACACATCCGAACGGCCTGCAACGAAACTGGTCACGGACTCGCCCATCGCCACGCTCATCTGCCCATACAGGATATGCGACGCCGCCGTAATGCCCACTGCCATGCCGGCATAGCGCGCCAAACTGCCCAAGCTGCCCGCAAAACCGAGTGCCTCGCGCGGAGCCGAGCCCATATACAGCGAGTTATTGGGGCTCTGGAAAATCGACGTGCCGCACGACATAAACGCGACGCAACACACGATCACAGGGATGGAAGAGTGCTCGTCGAGCGTGCTTACCGCAAAAAGACCGCATACGTACACGCCTAGGCCGACCGCCGTGGGGCCCTCGCAGCCAACACGGTCCGAAACCGTTCCCGAAAGCGGGCCGATAAAGGCATTCACCATTGGCAGCGCCAAAAACAGCAGGCCCGAAACGTCAGACCCAAACCCATGCGCATCCTGAAAATAGAACGGCAGAATAAACTCGGATGCGCCAATACCAACGAACACGATGAGCATGCAGGCAAGGTTGATGGTGAAAGCCGAATTTGCAAAGCAGCGGCGAGCAGCCTCGATCAGGGACATGGGGCACTCGCCGGCCTCCGGCTTAACATGCGGTAGCGTATAGAGCCCCACGATAAACGAGATGACGCCAATGGGCAGGTTGATGAGGAAGATGCTCTCCCAGGGAAAGCTTGCCACCAGCACGCCGCCGAGTACGGGGCCACACATCATGCCGAGGGCCACGAAGGTCGCGAGAATACCCATGGCACGGCCTCGTTCGCGCGCCGGAAACGACTCGGTGATGATACCCATGTTGTTGGCCATGGCCGCTGCGCAGCCGACGCCCTGCACAATGCGTGCCAGAATAAGAACTTCGAGCGAACTCGAAAGGCCGCAAAGCAGCGAGCCGGCCGTAAAAACGATTACGCCCAGCTGGAATACGCCCACCTTGCCGCGCACGTCGCCCAAGCGGCCAAACGGCAGCATAGCCACGCATGTCGCAAGCAGGTACACCGAGCTCACCAGCTGGATGCGGTCGAGGCCCACGCCCAGCTCCTTTTGCATCACGGGCAACGCCACGGTCACGACGGTCGAATCCAGACACGACATAAACGTCATGATGAGCACGGTAAACAGAATCGCCCATTTGTTCTTGCCATGGGTGTCGCCCTCAAGGGCAATGTGCTCGCGGCGCAGCTGCTCTGCGGTTTTCTCCATATCCATCCTTTCGAGTGGCGCAACGCAAAAACGGGGCCCCAATCGCCTGCAAACAGTCGCGATTGGGGTCCCGCCTACGGAATCGGAACTAAAGGTCGCCGAAGCTTTCTGCCAGCATCGGCGCCTTATGCGAACGCTAGCCTAGCACTGCTCGAGTGCCTGCTCAAGGTCGGCAATCAAGTCGGCCGTGTCCTCGAGGCCGCACGACAGGCGCACCATATCGGCGGAGATGCCGCAGGCGATGAGCTCCTCATCGTTCATCTGGCGGTGTGTGGCATTAGCGGGATGCAGGCAGCAGGTGCGGGCGTCAGCCACATGCGTGGCGATCTGGGCAAGTTTAAGGCTCTTCATAAAGGTCTCGGCCGCCGCGCGACCACCGTTAAAGCCAAAGCTCACAACGCCGCAGGTACCGTTGGGCATGTACTTCTGAGCGATGTCATAGTACTTATCGCCCTCCAGGCCCGGATAGCTCACGAAGCGTACCTTGGGATGGCTCTGCAGGAACTTGGCAACGGCCAGGCCGTTCTCACAATGACACGGCATACGCACATGCAGGCTCTCGAGCGAGCTATTCAGGAAAAACGCCGCCTGCGGGTTCTGCATGGGGCCGAGGTCGCGCATAAGCTGCGCGGTGGCCTTGGTAATGAAGGCACCCTCGCGACCGAACTTCTCGGCATAGGTCACGCCGTGGTAGCTCTCATCGGGTGTGGTGAGACCCGGGAACTTGTCCGCATGGGCCATCCAGTCAAACTGGCCGTGATCGACGATCACACCGCCCAGGTAGGCAGCATGACCATCCATGTACTTGGTGGTGGAGTGCGTAACGATGTCGGCGCCCCACTCAAAGGGACGGCACATCACGGGCGTCGGGAAGGTGTTGTCGACCATCAGCGGCACGCCGTGATCATGCGCGGCCTTGGCAAAGCGCTCAATATCGAGCACGGCAAGGGCGGGGTTGGCGATCGTCTCGCCAAAGACGAGCTTGGTATTGGGCTCAAAGGCCGCCTCCAGCTCCTCATCGGTGCAGTCGGGGGCGACGAACGTGCAGGTCACGCCCATGCGGCCCATGGTGTGGGCGAGCAGGTTATACGTACCGCCGTAAATGGCAGAGCTAGCGACCACATGATCGCCGGCACCGGCCACATTAAAAATCGCGAGGAAGTTCGCAGCCATGCCCGAGCTCGTGAGCATCGCGGCGGTACCGCCCTCCATCTCGCAGATCTTGGCGGCAACCAGATCGCACGTGGGGTTCTGCAGACGGCTGTAGAAGTAGCCCGACTCCTCCAGGTCAAACAGCTTGCCCATGTGCTCCGACGTGTCGTACTTCCACGTGGTGGACTGGTAGATAGGCACCTGGCGCGGCTCCGCGTCGCCCGGGCGATAGCCGCCCTGAACACATGTAGTACCGATGGTCTGCTCGCTCATATCTAGCTCCCTTGCCTGGGTTACGTTTTATTCGGTTCACGATACCGCTACCCTGCACCCCTCTCAACCCATCCCAAAGGTAGGTTATGGGACAAATTGATCAGGTTTATTTGTCCCAAATCTTAAGAAAGTGTTCGATGGCGAAAAACAATGAGATATGCACTGCGGTCTCGATAAGCGAATGCGCCGGCAAGGGTACCATAGGCGGGTACACCGTGACCAAGGAGACAACGATGAAGCAAATCGATACGGCCCAGCTCGACATCACCGCCTGTCAGGCCCAAGCTGCCGAATACCACGCCCGTGGCTTTAACTGCGCCCAGGCCGTCGCCTGCACGCTCGCGCCCGCCGTCGGGCTCGACCCCCAGATCGCCTTTACCCTCACCGAGGGCTTTGGTGCCGGCATGGGCGGCATGACCGAAACCTGCGGCGCCATCTCGGGCTCCGTGGCCATCATGGGCTTTGTAATGAGCGACGGCATGGAAAACCCCAAGACCAAGGGCCAGACCTACAAGCTGTCGCGCGAGATCGCCAAGCGTTTTGGCGAGAAGAACACGACGACCGTCTGCGGCACGCTCAAGGGTGTCGGATCGGATAGGGGTCCGCTCCGCAGCTGCCCCGGCTGCATCGACGATGCCATCGAGATCGCCTGCGATGTGCTAAAGCAGCTCGCCGAGTAAACGGTAGCAACATAAAACGACGGCCGGCGCGCTTAGGATCCATCCAAAAGCACGCCGACCGTCGCCGTTAGAACTCGGCAAATTCGGGAGCGCCGGCCTCGATCTCCTCGCGCCCCGCCATAAGCTCGCGCATCTTGGCGCAAAATGGCTCCTGCTCCCCCGCCTTAAACACCAAATGAAGTGTCACGGCATCCGCGTAATCGGTATCCGAAACCTTGGCACCCGAATCCTGCGCCAAACGAAGCACCTGCTCATACTGCGGATAGGCCACATGCACGTCAACCGGCACGACACTCGTCATCTCGACGATCTGCCCGGCCTCCCGAGCAGCCGCCACCGCCGCCTGCGTCGCCGCGGTATAGGCGCGCACCAATCCACCAGGCCCCAACAGCGTGCCGCCAAAATAGCGCGTCACTACGCAGCAAACATTTTTGAGCTCCGCGCCGCGCAACACCTCGAGCGTCGGCATACCGCTCGTGCGGCTCGGCTCACCGTCATCGCTCTGACGCTCGCGTCCATCGACCAAAATCCACGCGGGAACATTGTGTCGAGCGTCGTAATGACGTTTGCGAACCATCTCGATAAAGGCATTCGCCTCATCCTCGGACTCAATATGGACCAGCTGGGCAATAAACCGGCTCTTGCGGTCCACAAACTCGCCCGAAGCCTCAATATTCGATTGCAGAGTAAAATAGCTGTCCAACAAAGCCCCTCAGATAACAAGCAAAGCAAAAACAGCCTCAATAATACGGCAAAGGGTGTACCGTTGCCGTCGCCAACAAGAACGGAAACACCAATGATGCCGTCGCCAACAGCGAGAACCCGTCAGCGCGAGCAAGGTGCCTTAAAAGCCGAGGGCATTGACCTTATGGTCATGCCCGAAGGCTTGAAAGGCAGATTGCCGCGCTGACGGGTTCGCAGCGTCAACAAAGTGCCAAGTGGGCCTATAAGCCGGGTTCTGTCGTGAACGGTCATTTATCTTGTCTGCACGTTACCGTGCAGCTCCACGCACGCTACCCGAACGCGGACCGGGCCGGCCCATAGCGTTCCTATTCGCGCTTGCTCCGGATGGGGCTTGCCAAGCCGCCGTGTTGCCACGACGCTGGTGGTCTCTTACACCACCGTTTCAGCTTT
>CABUDB010000011.1 GCA_902490245.1 uncultured Collinsella sp. | reverse complement strand
TACCTCTTATCTCCAGCATTGACGGCATCCTCTCCCACGCTCGCACATTCGCCCGCTCTCCCCCGCCGTTCGTATTCGACGCGTTTGTCCTACTCTATCCCCATTTTTCACCGACACCAATGAGGAATGTAGGGAACCGCGCCAAAAAACGAACGGGACGGCGCCCAAAAAAAGAGGCCCCAAGTGGGGCCTCTATATGGTGGAGATTATCTTGAAAGGTAGCGGACTACTTCGCACAGCGATACACGATCCTCGCTATGCTTTACGCGTTTTTTACTGCTCGCTATTCGCAATCGCCTGGTCGATAAGTTTGTTGAGTGCTGCGCGCTGCTCGGCGGAGCTGATGGCTCCCACGATTGGATCCCCTACGATGTTGCCATTCTGATCGATGACATACGTTGTCGGGAACGAGAACAAATTTGACGTAAACTTACCGGCCTCGCTATCCGACTTGAACCAGATGTTCTTATACGTCACGCCCTTCTTGCTCAGCACGTCCTTGGCATCTGCAATCTCGCCCTTGTTGCCATCGAGCGTAAAGGAATTGACGCCCACGACCTGGCCGCCCTTCTTGGCAAGCTCCTGATTCAGTTTCTCAAGATCGCCCAGCTCGCCCACGCACGGCTTGCAAGTGGTGAACCAGAAGTTCATGACGGTGACCTTGTTCTTAGAGAACAGCTCGTCGCTACTCACGTCGTTGCCATCCAGGTCCTTGCCCGTAAAGCTGGGGAACTTCGTCGCCTCGCTCGAAGCATTGGCACCAGCCGTCATGCCAGCGGCCGAAGCGTCGACGCTCTCGCCTTCGCTCGGCGTGCTTCCACAGCCGGGGAACTCCTTCTCCAAGCTCTCGAGCTTGTCCTCGATCTCCTTGATCTGCTGCGCACCGGCCTTGAGCGTCTTGAGCTCATCCGCCGTGAACTCATCCTTGGCGCCGTCGATGGTCTTGAGCAGGAAATCGCCGTAATTGCTGCCGTCCTCAATCATTACCGAGTCTTTATTTGCCGCATTGAATACCTTTTCCCACAGCGTGTTATCACTCGAAAGGATATCGTTCTCCTTTTTCATGAGCTTCGCATACAGCTCGGCGGCCTCATCGGCATTGGTCGGCTTCTGCGCAGTGAGTTCTGCGATCTTAGGATCGGAGCTCGCAGATTCGCTCGCATTGCCACCGGGCGCCGAACATGCCACAAGGCACAAGGCCAATACCGGCACCACCATAAACAGGGCCGCAATCTTAGAAAGCTTCATGGTCATTCCTCCGTTTTGTCGAAGCTTGTTTACTTTTTATCGGCGGTCAAGGGAAGCTTTTCCGCCGACACATCCAGGCCATAGCGATAGCTGATGGCATCGACAGGACAGGCCCCGATGCACTTTCCGCACCGGATACATTCGGCATGATTGGGCGCGCGGACCACATCAACGTCCATCTGACAAACCCTTGAACACTTGCCGCACGAGACGCATTTGCACGCGTCAACCTGAATCCCCAACAAGGACACCCTATTCATGAGCGCATAGAATGCACCGAGCGGGCAAATCCATTTGCAGAAGGGGCGGTAGAACAAAACGCTCAGCACTACCACGGCAATGAGAACGAAAAGTTTCCAGGTAAAGAGCTGCCCCAGCGCAGATCGAATGCCGGCATTGGCAATGGCCAGAGGAATGGCGCCCTCGAGCACACCCTGTGGACAGATGTACTTGCAAAAGAACGGATCGCCCATCCCCAGATCGTTGACCACCAGCGCAGGCAGCAATACCACGGCAAATAGCAGCACAACGTATTTGATATACGTAAGCGCCTTGAGCCTTTTTGTCGAAAGCTTTTTGCCGGGGATCTTATGCAGCAGCTCCTGCAGCCAGCCAAACGGGCACAGAAAGCCGCATACAAAGCGTCCCAGCAGCACGCCGAGCAAAATGAGCGTACCGGTAACATAGTAAGAAAAGTTGAACTTGGATGAACCTACCACCGACTGGAACGACCCGATGGGGCACGCACCCGATGCCGCGGGGCACGAATAGCAATTAAGTCCAGGTACGCAGACTGTTTTTCCCGCGCCCTGATAGATGCCGCCTTTGGCAAAGTTTGGCAGGTGAATGTTGGTAATAAGCGTTGCCGCCGCCTGAATGAATCCGCGAAATCTGGCCAAAACATGCGACACAGTGTTTTCTCTTTTATCCAATTCCGATACACTCCAAGCACAGCCTAATCGCCTTGGCCAGCACGGCATCCGCCTCGCCACGCATAACGCCAAAGCACACCATAGCCACACCGACGATCAGCAACGCAACCTGCATTACAGGTTTTATCGCTTTGAACAACCTGACCACTCCTTTCGTCACACGACCTATTGGACCATATCGACTATAAAATCCGTGTTAAGCGCGATTTGGAATGTGCAAGGAGACTGTTATGCGTATTTTAATCGTCGAGGACGAGCGGGCGCTGTGTGACGCAATCGCGCGCAGCTTGCGAAACTTGGCGTACAGCGTCGACTGCTGTCACGACGGACAGGAGGCGCTCGACCTACTGGACGTTGAGGCCTTCGACCTCGTGGTACTCGACCTCAACCTTCCCCGTATCGACGGCATGACCGTACTCAGGGAACTTAGGAAAACTGACTGCGAGACCAAGGTACTGATTCTGTCCGCACGTGGCGAAGTATCCGATAAAGTCGCCGGACTCGATGCCGGCGCCAACGATTACCTCACCAAGCCGTTTCATCTGGACGAGCTTGCGGCAAGAATTCGCAGCCTTACCCTCAGACGCTTTACACAAAGCGACATAGTTTTAACCTGCGGAAAGCTCCGCTTTGACACCAAGGCGCGCATCGCTTCCGTGAACAGCGAGGCTTTATCTCTTACGCGCAAGGAAACGGGAATTTTGGAATACCTGATGCTTAATCAGGGACGTCCGGTAAGTCAAGAGGAGCTTATCGAGCACGTTTGGGATAGCAGCGTGAACAGCTTTAGCAACGCAACCCGCGTTCATATCTCGTCACTCCGAAAAAAGCTACGCAGCGTTTTGGGATACGACCCGATTCGCAATCGGATTGGAGAGGGCTACGTTATGGAGGATAGCGAATGAAAAGGCTTTCGCTTCAATGGCGCATAACGATTATGACGGCACTGCTCACGTGCGCAGCGTGCGTGCTGACGAACTGCCTGGTCGGCTATACGGGCATGCGCTACATGGATGCCATCGGCAGTGACATCTCGGCCTTTAACGCAACCGGCGAAGATTCGCCCCAGGCGTTCGACCCAACGAAAGCGACCCCCGATGACGAGGTCACGATCGTCGTAAACGACGCACAGGAGTCTTTCGGCACGACGGCCTGGTACATCACGGCTGGAGTAACACTCCTTGGCGGCGTGCTGGCATACTTTGTGAGCGGCCATGCGCTCAAACCGCTACGGGCTTTTGCAGCCCAGGTTGAGCGTGTGCAGCCTGACAACCTAAGCGAAATCAGACTCAGTGAAGATGTGCCCACCGAGCTACAACGATGCAGCGCCTCTTTCAACGACATGATCGCCCGTCTTGGCGAAGGTTTCTCCGCGCAGCGTCAATTTACCGGCAACGCCGCGCACGAGCTGCGAACCCCGCTCGCCCTTATGCAGGCACAGATCGAGCTGTTTGTCTCCGAGCACTCCGGCTTGCAACCCGAAACAGCCGAGCTGCTCGGCCTGCTACAAGAACAAACCGAGCGAATGTCGCGGATGACCAAGGTATTGCTCGAGATGAGTGAGCTCCGCAGCGTTCCTTGCGAGGACGGTGTTGAACTTGGTCCCTTGTCCGAAGAGGTCCTCACCGACCTTGCGCCACTTGCCGAGAATAAGGACGTAACCCTCGATTACGCCGGAGACGCTTTGACAATCGGAAGTGATACGCTCCTCTATCGGCTGGTGTTTAATCTGGTCGAAAACGCCATCCGTTACAGCCGCTCCGGCTCGTCTGTCAACGTCTCCATCAGCGACAGCGACAACCACGTGCTCCTGCGAGTCAAAGATGAGGGCCCGGGAATACCCAAGCAGTACCGTGAGAGCATCTTCCAACCGTTCTTTCGCCTAGACAAATCCCGCAGCAGGGCATACGGCGGCGCAGGACTCGGACTAGCGCTCGTTTGGGAGATTGCAGCGCTTCACGGTGGCACGGTAGAGGTCGAAACAAGTTCCGAGAACGGGACCACTATGCTCGTAAGCCTTCCAAAACGATCCGCAGCGTTACCCGAACAGTAAAACAAAAGGGGCCCCGAGCAACAGGAGTACAATTGCTGCTATTGTTGCCAGCTGTTGGGAGATGGAAGATGGACTGCGATGGCTACCCATGCGTTCCCATGCCGTTGATGTGCACCGCCTTTGTGCCGGGACAGATTGACGCTGCGGTTGCAGGCATTTCCGACCCCGATTCGCGCGCCATTGCCACGGCAGAAGCGCTGTACTTTCGCGGACAGGCCGCCCTCGCTGCCAAGACGGCGCGCCCCTATCTTGACGCCACCGATCCCGCACTGCGCTATTCCGCATGCTTCATCTGCGGATACGCCAGTCTGTCGCTCAACCGTATCGCCGACGCCCGCCGTTGCCTTGCGGGCATCCTCGATACGCCAACTGACGAGGAATCGCCCGCCGTCCACGCCACGCATATCCTGTTCGCCTCGGCCGCGAGCGTCCTGCTGCACTTGCCTTCCCCGTATTCTGCCGAAGAGTTTTATCCACTTGCGGCGCATCTGCCCGAAGGCCTGCGCCTGTTCGCCAGCTACGTGATGGCGCACGCCTTGTATCTGCGCGGCGAATACGGCCGCAGTCTGGGCATGGCGGAAAACGCCCTGATTATGAAACAGGGAAGCTACCCCATCTCGGAGCTATTCCTGCACTTGTCGGCCTCGATGGCCTGTATGAGTCTCAAAGACGTCGACGCCGCAAAAGCGCACTTTGGCGCCGCTTGGGACATTGCGCGCCCCGACGGCCTTATCGAACTCATCGGCGAACACCATGGCCTTTTGCAGGGACTCATCGAGGCATGCCTAAAATCGCAATACCCTGACGACTTCGCGCGCATCATCGAGATCACGTATCGATTCAGCTACGGCTGGCGGCGCATCCACAACCCCGATTCGGGCGAGGACGTGGCCGACGATCTAACAACCACGGAATTCACCATGGCCATGCTCGCCTGTCGTGGGTGGACCAACGCCGAAATCGCACGCCATATGGGAGTATCGCCGGGCACCGTCAAAAACCGCCTATCCGGCGTATACGCCAAGCTTGGCATCGGCACGCGCACGGAGCTGGTCGCGCATATGTTGCGTTAGCGACCGGGCTGCCAAGCGCATCGAACGCGTTCCGGAACCCGGCACTTCGCTCGCCTAAATTGGACATTTTGACCCTTGAACGGCACTACCGTGACAGGACTCCTTCTCGCAAAATTGGATTATTTCCACCGATATTTGCGGGATGGGAGCCCAAGATGCTTGATCGCCGTTCGTTACTTGTTGCCGGAGCGTCCTCGCTAGCGAGCATTATGTTGCCTCGCGTGCCGGAAAGCGAAAATGCCTTCCTGCTGCCGTTCGCGCCCACCGCGGCCTATGCCGACGAAGAAGACCCCTTCAAGGTCCTGGTGCTCTCGCGCACCATGTTCGGCGTGGTGGTGGTCGACGTCGCCAACAAGAATACGCCTATCGCAGGCGCCAAGGTCACGCTCACGTCGCGCTACACCGCAGGCAAGCAGCTCGCCGCCACGACCGATGACGAAGGCACGGCCATTTTTGAGGTCGCGCCGCTTTCGGAAGGCTACGTAGACGAGGCGACGCTTCTCGACGCGTACGACTTCAACGGCGGCATCTCCATTAGCATGGCGGGCTACCGCAATGTCGAGATTCCCCTCGCGCGCGTCCAAGGCGGCACCGCTATAGCCGCGCCCACGCGTCCGCTTTCCGACGGCGAGCCGTACTTCCGCCAGCTCACATTCGACGAATGGGACATCCAGTACGCCGACGCCACGTTTATGGCAATGCCGAAGGACGACACGGCAAACGAGCAGCCCGATACGCACGCCTTTACCGTGCAGGCACATCTGCCGCAGGGTGGACAGGCAACGCTGCGCATCAACAAAGTGACGCCTGCCGCGGGCAGCTCACCCGAAACCGTCACGCAGATCGGCCAGATCAAGGCCAGTGCATCGGGTGCGAATAATCTGGCAACGTTCACACTCGAAGACAAGTTTCTCGACGCGGCGTCGAGCCTTCTGGAAGAAGGGTGCAAGCTGCGCTTTGTCCTCGACTACCAGGGCAAGACCTATACACTCTCCTCCCCCATGGCCGTTGTCACCGCGCCGGCCGCAAAGGCGGAATCGGGCTCGACCACCATCGTTCCCACTACTATGGACCAAGAGATCACTCCGTTTGATTTCCCCGCATCGTTTCCCGGCATCGGTGGTAATAAGTTCACGTGTTGGATACCCACATTTCCGATCCTCTTCGATTTCTCGTTTGCCGGATACGTGCTGTTTGGCGGAGGATACAAACCGGTCGGCTATATGAACGATTCGGGCAACCCTGATCCGGAATACTGGAAGAAGTCACCGCGTGAGTCGGGCGCCAAGCAGGCAAACCGCTACCTCGACGAGATGGAGGGGAAGTGGAATCAGTACAAGAGCATGAGTGCCGGTTCGGGTACCGATCCAAGGAACACCAAACTCCTTCGCCACCATTGCACGCCGCTGTTCACGATGGATATCGCCACACAGCTGTACGGCTCGCTCGCCTACGACTGGGTGGGCAAAACCTGGGGTGATAACAACGACCCTGCATATGGCAATATTAAGGCCCTCTTCCAGGTAAGAACCGACCTCAATTGGACCGAGCAGTTTACCCTAGGACCAGTGCCGTTTTTCCTAAACGTCAACCCCTGGGTGCTAGCGAAGCTGGCGCTCGCCGTGGGCGCCCACACGCACGGTAGCGGCGCGGCGTTTTTCAAGAACATTTCGCTCGACTATTCCAACACGTCGGGCTCGTTCACCATCCAGATCGGACTTGCCGTCACCTTTGGAGCCGGCGTTGCAGGCGTCGCTTCGTCCGCCGTGCGTGGCGCCGCATCCCTCACGCTGTTCATTGGATACGAGAAGGCGGATGGACACCAGCTTCCGCGACTGCGCGTAGGTGCAGACGTCGATGTCGATGTGATACTCCAGTTCGTAATGTTCAAGTGGACCACCAAAGCTTGGTCGGGATCGTGGCCCACACTCGCCGATTCGTGGAATATGTCGGTGAACAACGGCGACCAGTATGTACTCCAGTGCTCTGAGCTTGCATTGGGTGGGGATACGCCTTATACGCTGGATGCCTGCTTCGGCTCGGCCGGCAACGCCGAGGCAGGTGGTGTGCCGCAGTTTATCGCATCGGCCACCATCGTCACCAACGCCGAGCTGCTCGCACGCGCCGAGGTTAAGGCCACTGCCGTAAACGTCGCGTCTGTCGTGCGCGATTGGGATCAAGCGGTCACGCGCATTGAGCTCGAGGCGGATGCAGAAAGCGACGACACGGGACAGATCGAGCATTTCGTCCATGCACTGGTAGAGAACGACGAAAACGCCGCGCCGATGTACGAGTACACCTACATCGGTCAGGCAACGAACGCCGTTGCGGACTCCAACGCCAATTCTGCCGGCGTGTCGGAGGACGAGCGTGGCGGCATCAAGCCCTCGAGCGACAACGTGCTGTTTACTGGCGTGCTCAGCGAAGCCCACATGAAGCTGGCGATTATCGCCGGCGTGGAGTGCCTATTCCGTATCGCCTCGGTGCGCTACGGCGACAATGGCCGCTCGCGCCTGGTGGTACACACAAAGGCGAACGGCACGTGGTCTGCCCCCACGCCCGTGGACTTTCCCCTTGGGTTTGGCGAGAACGACGTGGAACGCGACGGCATATACGATTACGACTTCGACGTGGTGGAATATACGGACGGAAGAGGAAACCAGGACGCCTACGTGTTGCTGGTCTCGGGCGAGCGCCGCGACGGCGACAACACCCTTTTCGATACGGCAAGCACAGCCGGCATACTGTCCGTTGTGCGCCTGCGCATAAGTAATGACGAGACCCGCGTGGTGTCGCACACGTCATGGCGCAGCATCTCGCGCGGCCGCCTGCAAGAGGATGGCTACCATTGCCTGCAGTGCCCGCGCATCACGGTGGGCAAGACGCTGGTCGACGGGCGCCTGTCGGGTGCTTACCTTCACCGCCGCGGAGTCACCGCAGAAAAGGCGCTCGGCAGCGAGGCTGAGGTTGCGCTGGAGTGCTTTACCCTGTGGTCGGACGATTTGGGCGACAGCCTGACGTTCCGCCAAGTTCTCCGCTTTCCGCAGGCACCGTCGAGTATCGAGCTGGGCGAGCCCGAGAATATCAACGGCAAAATGGTGGTGCCCGTTGCGTACGAGACCGCAGACGGTTGCGGCTGCGCATCGTACGCCGTGATCGGCCAGTCCATTGCAGGCTGGGGCGTTATGTCACCAGACGCCACGGTACCCCGTGTGGTGCCGTGGCCACAACATTCGGGCTTTTTGGCAACCGTCAACGAGCAACTGCAGCATATTACTTGGACGCGAGGCGCATCGACATTTGGAACGCAGCCTGTGGGTGCCGCAGGCTGTGGCCCGGCATCGTTTAGCGTAAGCAACAACGGCAGATGCGTGCTCTATGTAGAGAACACCGACGGCAAGGTGGGACAAACCTACGACGAAGAAGGCAACCCGGTAGCAGTGATGGGCAAGCACTTCCGCATCTTCGCCAGCACCTTGGCAGGCGATCTTTTCACGGAACCGTTCGATCTTTTCACGGAACCGTTCGTGATGTGCGAGCTGGACCATCCCGTCGATCAGATAACGACATTTTTGACGTCGGGAGGCATGCTCTCCGCGCTCGCCACGCACATTGTGAGTGCCGAGCAGAGCGAGGCAGAGCTGCACGGCATCGAAGTGCCCTTGGTGGCGTGTGCCACTCCGACGGGCGCGGTCGCTACCTCGGGTGCGGTGGTGCCCGGAGCAGCAGGCGAATCCTTCATGGTCACGGTGCGAAACGACGGCAACACCTTGCTGACCGCCGGCACGATCGACCTGTACCGAGAGGGCTCCAGTCAGCCGTTCTCCAGCGCATCCATCGGATTCGGCGCGAACGCACGCATGGCTTCGATCTACGATCCAGAGCTTGCCGAGGATGCTTCGGCCAACGACATGGCACACGTGAAGTACGCAGTCGAGACGCTGGGCACACGTTTTGCGACGCACCCGCTGGTTGCCGACAATGGAAACGCCGTGCTGGCACCGGGCTGCACGGCACAGTTCCGCATGAGCTTCGCCATCCCCGAGAGTTGGGGCGACGAAGTGGGCAAACGCGTAATGCTGTATGCGAAAGCGCGTGATCTGGTGGCGCTCGATCCCGTAACGCTCGAGGAAATTCGACCGGGCGCAAACTCGGCGCTGGGTGCCGTACTGCACGAGCTTCATGTGCCCGACGCGGCATGCGAACGCTCAGAAGTTCAGGTCGGCGTATGCGACAGCGCGGATACGGCAGGACTTCACGACGCCCCGATGACAGCAGACGGCGATGGTGGCTCGAGTGGAGGTGGTTCCGACGGAAGCAGCTCCGGTGGCGGCAGTGGCTCTGGCAGCGGCAAGGATCACGGCAATAACAAGCGCTCCAGAAAAGCGGGCGCGCTCGCCGGCACGGGCGACAGCAACGTCCCCCTAACCGCAGCCGCAGCAGCACTCGCCGCAGCTGGTGCCGGCCTTGTCGCCTACAGCGTCCGCCGCACGGCGCTCGAAAAAGACACCGCCAATGAGGTCAATTCGGATAGGCCTCGCTAGCTCCTAGTTACTTTTGTGTGAGACGCCGACTCGGCTCATCGAACACCAAAAGGGGCTGGCCCCGATAACTCGGAGCCAGCCCTGAGTCGCCTGACGTAAGAATCGCGGCGTTACTTGAGCTTCAGTGCCTCCATCATGGGCACGGCGGCATCCCAGTCGATCTTCCAGCCAATCGACACGCGGACGGTCTCGCCCGTCGCGGGAGCCGTCGCAAATAGCGTATGGCCGTTGTCGGGACCGGTAAAGCGCAGCCACGTTATGCCGTTGTACTCGACCTGGTCGGTTGTCGTTTCCTTGCCTTCATAGATCTGCTCCAGGCTTGCAACTTCCTCCTCCGGCGAGCGCGGGAAGATGCTGATGTTCAGGCGTCCTCCAGTCTCGTCGTGGAAGAAGTTTGCCTTTTCGTGCTCTTCGTTGGACGAATCCAGCGTGTACCCATCGGCGGCCTCGATACTGTACGATGCGCAAGCGATGCCGGTCATATTGGCCGCGTCACCAGAATCGGCCACGCCGCCGGCCGCCTTGAACTCCTTGGTCTCGCATCCCGTGGTGTCAAAATGCATGGCCTCATGATTCTTGGCGGGGGCGTAAGCGTCTACGAACTCGACAGTGATGGGCCCGTAGTACGCCGTCTTGGGGGCCCAGAAATACACGTACTCAACGGTCTCGCCCGGGCCGATATCTGGCCTCTTGGAAAGATCGATGCCCTCGTGAAGCTCATCGGGAGCCTCGCTTGCAACGTAGTCGAGCACGGCCGCCTTGCCGGAAGTAAACAACGGGTCGCCTGCCTCAAGATCGCCCTGGGCAGCATGCACGTTAAAGGAACTGAACGTCCTGTTCTTTGTGTTGTTGTTGGTAATCTTGATGTGCAGGTAAAAGCCGTCCTGCTTCTTGGCATCACCGCGATAGAACGTACCGTGAGCCACCGACTCATAGGTAATGCCTGCCACCTCGACCGTCTGCGACTCATAGGCCTTGGGCTTCTCGGCCTTCTCCTGCACAGGTGCGCTCCCGCCCGAGCCACTCGGCGCATTACCGCCGCAGCCGGCCGCCGTACATGCCAGCACGGCCGAAAGCGTCACGGTGGGAATTCCTAACAGCAGCTTCTTCGTCATGGGCTTCATCATCCTCACCGCTCCTTTCGGCTTGCAGCTCATCCGTTGCCCGAGTCCCAAGTCGACCCCGTGGCATCGGCTTCCACTATGAGCGTATGACGAAACACGACGCCGGCGAAGTGACCCACGGCCCAAATAACGACCCGCCAGCGTTCCTTATGGGCCAAAGGGACTCGCACACGCACGCCCGTGGCCCATAAAACGAGACGCTTGTCCCAATGTTCGATTCGGAACAACAATCCGCACGACACGTTTTACCCGTTAATTCGAACGATTGTTCGATGGAATTCGTGTTAGGTGGAATTGCCTAGGGGCTGGGCTATGCTACCTTGACTATCTATATGACTTAAACGCAGCAAAGGAGCACCGAGAGAGCGAGTATGGCAAAAAACACCGCAAACTATGGTAACGACAGTATCCGCCAGCTCAAGGACGAGGAACGCGTACGTCTGCGCCCTGCCGTCATCTTTGGCTCGGACGGACTCGATGGCTGTGCACACGCTGCCTTCGAGATCCTATCCAACGCCGTTGACGAGGCGCGCCAGGGCTACGGCAAGCTCATCACCCTTACCGCCTTTCGCGATGGTTCCATTCAGGTAGAGGACAATGGCCGTGGCTGCCCGCTCGACTGGAACCCCTCCGAGAAGCGCTTTAACTGGGAGCTCGTCTTTTGCGAGCTCTACGCCGGCGGCAAATACAACAACAACCAGGGCGGCGACTACGACTTCTCGCTCGGCACCAACGGCCTGGGCTCCTGCGCGACTCAGTACGCTTCCGAGTACATGGATGTCACCGTCTGGCGTGACGGTAACAAGTACTCCCTGCACTTTAAGAAGGGCAAGGTCGTCGGCGCCAAAAAGAAGGCACTCGAGATTGAGCCCAGCGACGAGGACCGTACCGGCACCACCATCAAGTGGCGTCCCGATCTTGAGGTCTTCACCTCCATCAGTATCCCCCACGAGTGGTATCGCGAGACCATGCGCCGCCAGGCCGTGGTCAACGCCAACGTGACCTTCCGCCTGCGCATCGAGGGCGACGATGGCGAGTTTTCCGAAGAGGATTTTTGCTATCCCAAGGGCATCGAGGACTACGTGCTCGAGAAGGTCGGTACCGACTACCTTACCGAGCCCTTCTTTATCGAGGCCGACCGTCGCGGTCGTGATCGCGAAGACCTGCCCGATTACAACGTAAAAATCACCGCATGCATGTGCTTCTCGCGCACCTTCATGATGCAGGAGTACTACCACAATTCATCGTGGCTCGAGAACGGCGGCTCGCCCGAGAAGGCGGCCCGTAGCGCTCTGACCAGCGCCATCGATGCCTACATTAAGCAACAGGGCAAATACAACAAAAACGAGAGCGGCATTAAGTGGCAAGACGTCCAGGACTGCCTGGTACTGGTGACCAACTGCTTCTCCACTCAGACGTCCTACGAAAACCAGACCAAGAAAGCCATCAATAACCGCTTTATCCAGCAGGCCATGACGGCCTTCTTTAAGGAGCGCCTCTCGACCTACTTGATCGAGAACAAGGACGCCGCCAATAAGATCATGGAGCAGGTGCTCATCAACAAGCGCTCGCGCGAGAATGCCGAGAAGACGCGCCAGAGCATCAAGACCAACCTGCAGCAGAAGACCGACATGGCCAACCGTGTGCAGAAGTTCATCGATTGCCGCTCCAAGGACAAGAGCCGCCGCGAGATCTACATCGTAGAGGGCGACTCGGCAGCAGGCGCCATTCGCACGTCGCGCGATGCCGAGTTCCAGGGTGTTATGCCCGTCCGCGGCAAGATCCTCAACTGCCTAAAGGAGGATTATCCGCGCATCTTTAAGTCCGACATCATCATGGACCTCATGCGCGTACTGGGCTGCGGCGTGGAGATCAAGGACAAGCGCATCAAGAACCTTGGCGCCTTCGACCTGGACAACCTCAACTGGAACAAAGTCATCATCTGTACGGACGCCGACGTCGACGGTTATCACATTCGCACGCTCGTGCTCACCATGCTCTATCGACTGGTGCCCACGCTTATCGACGAGGGCTACGTCTATATCGCCGAGTCGCCGCTCTACGAGATCAACTGCAAAGAGAAGACCTACTTTGCCTACACCGAGCTCGAGAAGAACGGCATCCTCAAGGAAATCGGCGACCAGAAGTGCTCCATCAACCGCTCCAAGGGTCTTGGTGAGAACGATCCGGACATGATGTGGCTCACCACCATGAATCCCGAGACGCGCCGCCTGATCAAGGTTGAGCCCGAGGACGTCACCAAGATGGAAACCATGTTCAACCTTTTGCTGGGCAACGACGAGGCGGGCCGCAAGCGCCATATCTCCGAGCACGGCAAGGAATACCTGGACCAGCTGGACCTGCAGTAGCAGCAAATCGATAACGACGGCCCATAAGAAGTTCAAGAGGAAATCGTGGCAAAGAAGAAGACGAAGAACCAGCCAAAGAAGAAGCAGGTCAACGCCGAGAACGTCATCGGCCTGCATTCCGAGGTCACCGACCAGCCGATCACGCAGACGCTCGAGGTCAACTACATGCCCTACGCCATGAGCGTCAACGTCTCGCGTGCGTTCCCCGAGATCGACGGCTTTAAGCCCTCGCACCGCAAGCTGCTCTACACCATGTACAAGATGGGCCTGCTCAAGGGCGAGCGCCAAAAGAGCGCCAACATCGTGGGCCAGACCATGAAGCTCAACCCACACGGCGACGCCGCCATCTACGAGACGATGGTGCGCCTGGCCACGGGCAACGAGGCGCTGCTTGCTCCTTTCGTGGAGTCGAAGGGCAACTTTGGCAAGTACTATTCGGGCGACCTGAGCTACGCCGCCTCGCGTTACACCGAGGCCAAGCTCTCCCCCATCAGCGCCGAGATCTTCAAGGACATCGACAAGGACCCGGTCGACTTCGTCGACAGCTACGACGGCGCCATGAAGGAGCCGCGTCTGCTGCCCACCACGTTCCCCAACATCCTTGTCTCGGCCAACAAGGGCATCGGCGTCGCTATGGCGTCCGACATCTGCGGTTTCAACCTCAACGAGGTCTGCACCGCCACGATGCACTACCTGAAGGACCCCGACTGCGACCTGCTCGAGTACATGCCCATGCCCGATTTCTCGACCGGCGGCGAGATTATCTACCGCCGCGAGGAGATGGAGAAGATCATCGAGACCGGTCTTGGCAGCTTCCAGATTCGCTCCCGCTGGCGCTGGATTCCCGAAGAGCGCATCATCGAGGTGTACGAGATTCCCTACACCACCAAGACCGATGTCATCATCGAGCGCATCGTCAAGCTCTCCAAGGAGGGCAAGGTCAAAGAGATCGCTGACATCCGCGACGAGACCGACCTCTCGGGCTTGCGCATCGCCATCGACCTTAAGCGCGGTGTCGACCCCGACAAGCTCATGGCGAAGCTCTATCGCTCGACCACGCTGCAGGATTCGTTCTCGTGCAACTTCAACGTGCTCGTCGACGGCTATCCCCGTGTTATGGGCGTGCGCCAGATCCTGCACGAGTGGGTCAAGTGGCGTATTGAGTCCACGCGTCGTCGCATTAACTTTGACCTGGGCAAAAAGTCCGAGCGCCTGCACCTGCTGCACGGCCTCGAGGCGATCCTGCTCGACATCGACAAGGCAATCGCCATCATCCGTGGCACCAAGCTCGAGGCCGAGGTCGTGCCCAACCTTATGAAGGGTTTCGACATCGACGAGACCCAGGCAGAGTTTGTTGCTGAACTCAAGCTCCGCAACATCAACGAGGAGTACATCCTCAACCGCACCAAGGACATCGCCAAGCTTGAGGGCGAGATCGCCGAGCTTGAGGAGATCCTCTCGAGCGAGGAAAACATCAAGAAGGTCATCAGCGACGAGCTGGCCGCGGTCAACAAGAAGTACGTGATGCCGCGCCGCACGGGCAGGATCGAACCCCATGAGGTTATCGAGGTAAGCTTGGAGCCCGAGGTCGAGGAGTACCCGGTCACCATCATGCTCTCGCGCGATGGCTACCTTAAGAAGATGACGGACCGCGTGCTCAAGAAGGCGACCACGCTCAAGTACAAGGACGGCGACAAACCCTTTATCGAGTTCCCGTCCTCCAACACGCACGAGCTGCTGGTCTTTACCAACAAGAGCCAGGTGTACAAGTGCAAGGTTGCGGCGTTTGAGGACACCAAGTCGGCCCAGCTGGGCTCGTACCTTCCGACCGATCTCGAGATGGAACCCGACGAGAGCGTCATCTGGGTCATCGACCCCGAGGACTACAAGGCCGACGTGCTGTTCGTCTTTGAGAACGGCCGCGTGGTGCGTGTCGCGCTTTCTGGATACGTTACCAAGACCAACCGCAAGCGCCTTAAGAACGCCATCTACGGCGGCAGCAAGCTGCTGTATGCGCAGGTGCTCAAGGAGGACCGCGACCTCGCGCTGGTCTCGAGCGACTACCGCCTGATGAACTTCAACACGTCGCTGCTCAAGACCAAGACGACCACCAACACGCAGGGCGTCCAGGCCTTTACGGCCAAGAAGGGGCAGCGCGTCCAGAAGCGTCAGCACACAGATGCTGCCTACCGCCAGCATG
>CABUDB010000010.1 GCA_902490245.1 uncultured Collinsella sp. | reverse complement strand
GACGGTGAATATGCGCTGGCTTTGCAATATATAGACTCCGCAATGGTTTGCCTGATCACCCACGCTTGTTGTGTGTGGCACGCGCCGCCTCGGGCATAATGGAGCGCGAGAGGAGCACGCATGAACGAGCGCATTTTGGTAGTTGATGACGAGAAGGCCATCGCCGACCTGGTTGGTATCTACCTTACAAAAGAGGGCTTTGATGTCCAGATTGCCTATAGCGGGGCCGATGCTGCCAAGGCGATTTTGGAGCAGGAGTTTGATTTGGCGCTGCTGGATGTCATGCTGCCCGATATCGATGGGTTTGAGCTGCTGCGTACGATCCGTTCCAGCCATACCTATCCCGTGATCATGCTGACGGCGCGCGATGCCCAGCAAGACAAGATCGGGGGCCTTTCGCTTGGCGCGGACGATTACGTGGTCAAGCCGTTCCGTCCGCTGGAGCTCATCGCGCGCGTGCACGCTCAGCTTCGCCGCTACACCAGCTACGGTAGCCGTGCGCAGGCGGCCGAGTCGCCGACCATTCAGCTCGACGGCTTGGAGATCAACCGCGACGCTCGTTCCGTGACGGTGGACGGTGCGCCGGTACGCCTCACACCCACCGAGTATTCAATCTTGCTGTATCTGGTCGAGCATCGCGGCAGCGTGGTGGCCGTGGAGGACCTGTTCCGCGCGGTGTGGAACGAGGACTTTATGCCCGGCTCCAACAATACGGTGATGGTGCACATTCGCCACTTGCGCGAAAAGATCGGCGACGACGCACAAAAGCCGCGCTTTATCAAAAACGTCTGGGGCGTCGGCTACATCATCGAATAACGCTTTTCGCTTGTGAGGATCTTGATATGACAAAAGACGATAGGCAAGCGTTCGAGGTGCCCGATCGACTCTTTGAATACGTGAGGTCGGTCGTCGACAACCGCGCGCTTGCAACGGTGCTGCTCTTTTTGCTGACCCTGCTGCTGATTGGCATCGACAACATCGCTGGAATCTTGGCGGTGCTGCTTGTCGGCTTTTTGCTAATCGATCGATTTGAGATCGTGCGCCGCTGCATGGTGATTGGCGGCGCCGCGTGGGCCATGACGTTGGCGATTGGCGCCATGGCGCTCGGCGGCATCGAAGGGCCGGTGCTGTTCGATGCCGGCTTTGTATTCAACATGCTTGGCTTTGTGCTGGCGCTTGCCGCGTGCGTGCTGTTCTTGTGCGGCCGCGCCCTGTACTACCAGGGCTACGAACAGGGCGAGCAGCATGCCGATTGTGTGCTGGCCGCTCGTATTCAAGATCGCCTGATCGATCACCCCGACACCTGGGACAACATCGACGGCGACTTCTTGGAGGTCGAGGGCGCCCTTAACCGCGTGCGCGACCGTGAGCGCAAGGTGCAGCAAGCCCTGCGTGACGAGTCGCATCGCAAGGACGATCTGGTCACGTACTTGGCACATGACCTACGCACCCCGCTTGCCAGTGTGGTGGGCTATCTTTCGCTGCTGCAAGAGACTCCTGAGCTGCCGGTTGAGCAACGTGCGCACTTTACGGGCGTGGCTCTCGACAAGGCGCACCGGCTCGATGCGCTCATCGAAGAGTTCTTCGATATCACGCGCTTTGACTTCCACGATATCGTGCTCACGCGCGGCTATGTTGATCTGGGGTTGCTGCTGGCTCAGGTGGCTGACGAGTTCTATCCCATCCTCAACGAGCAGCATAAGGAAGCCCAAGTTGATATTCGCGAGGATTTGACGGTGCTCGTGGATGGCGACAAGATGGCCCGCGTGTTTAACAACATCATGAAAAACGCCGTCGCCTATAGCTATGAGGGCTCGACTATCACGATTGAGGCCGGGCGCCAAGACGATGGCGGCGTGCGCGTGCGCTTTATCAATCAGGGCGATCCTATCCCTGCGGCTAAGCTCAAGGTGATCTTTGAGAAGTTCTATCGCCTGGATGCGGCGCGTGCGACCAATCGCGGTGGTGCCGGTTTGGGCCTTGCTATTGCCAAGGAGATCATCGCGGCACACGGCGGTACCGTTGCATGTGAATCGACGCCCGAACACACGATATTCACCATCGAGCTGCCCGCCGCATAGCCAGCGTGCCCTTACAAACACTTGACAATGCGCTCACGTGCATATGAGCCGCGATTTCTACTATCGATACTGCTGAATTGATATCGATGTGGAGGTATGCGGTATGACGGCTGCTGCGGCTGTGGAGCCCACGGAGCTTGAAGAACTCATGAAAGCGCAGGCCGAGGTCGCGCGCGAGCGCGAGGTTGGGGATGCGACTCGCCCCACGGCAGAGGATCTTGCCGCCTCGCCGACGCGCATCGACGTCGAGGGCCTCGACCTGTTCTATGGCGACCACCGCGCACTCAAGGACGTGTCCATCAAGATCCGCGACAAGCAGATCACCTCGTTTATCGGTCCTTCGGGCTGCGGTAAGTCGACGCTGCTACGTTGCTTTAACCGCATGAACGACGGCATCAAGGATTGCCGCATCGAGGGCAAGATTGCGCTCGATGGCCAGGATATCCTGGGCGACTACGACGTCTGCCGCTTGCGCCAGCGCGTGGGCATGGTGTTCCAGCGTCCTAACCCGTTTCCCATGAGTATTTACGACAACGTCGCGTACGGCCCCCGTGGCATGGGCGTGCGCGATCGCGTCGTGCTGGATGAGCTGGTCGAGGACTCCCTTCGTCGCGCTGCGCTATGGGATGAGGTCAAGGACAAGCTCAAAGAGTCGGGCCTGGGTCTTTCGGGTGGACAGCAGCAGCGCCTGTGCATCGCCCGCGCACTTGCCGTGCAGCCCGACATTCTGCTGATGGACGAGCCGACCTCGGCGCTCGACCCCGTGTCGACGCTCGTGGTGGAGCAGCTGGCCTGCGAGCTCAAGGAGACCTGCACGCTGGTGGTTGTGACGCACAACATGCAGCAGGCCGCGCGTATTTCCGATTCGGTCGCATTCTTTTTGCTGGGTGAGCTGGTGGAGCACGCGCCTGCCGCGCAACTCTTCAAGAATCCGTCCGATCCGCGCACGGCGGATTATTTGACGGGGCGTTTTGGCTGATACCATCTAGTAAAGGTACCTTTAGGGTTAAGATGCGGTCATGCCGGCCGCAAAGGGGTTCAACATGATCTATTACGTCGAGGACGATGACAACATCAGGGATTTGACGGTCTATGCGCTGCGCAAGCAGGGGATCGAGGCCGAGGGCTTTTCGTGCGATGGCGAGTTTAAGGCTGCCGTGGCGCGACGGGTACCCGATGCCGTCCTGCTCGATATCATGCTGCCCGATACCGATGGCCTGGCAATTATGCGTCGCCTGCGTGCCGACCGCCTGACGGCGACGGTGCCCATCATGATGCTTACCGCCAAGGACACCGAGCTCGACAAGGTGATGGCGCTCGATGGCGGTGCCGACGATTACCTGACTAAGCCGTTTTCGCTCATGGAGCTTGCGAGCCGCTGCCGCGCACTGCTGCGTCGCGGTGGCATGGTCAAACAGGCGAGCGATGTGCTCAGCGTGGGCGACATCGTGCTCTCGCCCAGCCATCGCGAGGTGACCGTTGCCGGCGAGCCGCTTAAGCTCACCCTGCGCGAGTTCGACCTGCTCGAGTACCTCATGCGCAAGCCCGGCGTGGTCTTTACCCGCGAGTCGTTGCTGCAGAGCGTGTGGGGCTGGGACTTCGACGGCGGTTCGCGCACCGTTGACGTGCACGTGCAGACGCTTCGCCAAAAACTGGGCGAGCATGCCAGCGCCATCGAGACCGTGCGCGGCGTGGGCTACCGCTTGGCTGAGCCTTCTGCCGGTGATGGTGCCGAAGGTGACGACACCGCGTCCACCGCATCGGAGGAGTAACCCGTGGTCTTCGCCCCCCAGGGAAAACAAACGCTATCGCACCGCGTTTTTGTGACGATCTTTGTTTGCGCCATGGCGGTTATCGTGGCGTTTACGGTGCTGGGTGCGTTCTTTGTGCAAAACACCTTGGCGGATGCCACGAGTGCCAATCTGGCGCAGGAAACCGAGCTCATTGCTGCCGCCCTCGACGAGCAGCAGGAGCCCATCCCGTTCTTGCGTAGCCTCGATCGCGAGGACTTGCGCATCACGCTGATTAACAAGGATGGATCGGTTGCCTACGACAACGAGGCGTCGCCTTCCACACTGCCCAACCATGGCGATCGCCCCGAGGTCATCGAGGCCTTTGAGAGTGGTACGGGTTCCGCGGAGCGCGCAAGCTCTACGCTCGACGAGATTATGCTGTATCGCGCCGTCGCCCTTGATAACGGCCAGGTTGTCCGCTTGGCGCAGGCCCAGCCTGGCGTTGCGGCGATTTTGCTGTCGATGGTGGCGCCGATGCTACTTATCGCAGCAGCGGGTGCGGTACTCTCGTTTTTCATGGCGCGCCGCGAGTCCCGTGCCATCATCGCGCCGTTGCAAGAGGTGGATTTGGACCACCCACGCCGTAGCTATGAGCACGCCTATGCCGAGATGGTCCCCATGCTTGAGCGTATCGAGTCACAGCGCCAGGAGCTCAAGCGCCAGATGGCGGTGCTAGCGGACAACGACCGTATGCGCCGCGAGTTCACGGCGAATATCACCCATGAGCTCAAGACGCCGCTTACGGCGATTTCGGGCTATGCCGAGCTCATCGCAAACGGCATGGTCGAGGGCGAGGACGACCTGCGCAACTTTGGCGGTCGCATCTATCGTGAGGCGGGCCACTTGGCAGCGCTTGTCAACGACATCCTTACGCTGTCTAACTTGGACGAGGCCGAGCGTGCAACTGAGGGCGAGGCGGTGCCCATTGGGTCCACGGAGCCTATTGAGCTCTCGCGTGCCGTCTACGCGGTTGAGCAGCGTCTTGAACAGGTCGCCCGTCAGGCGAATGTGACGATAAGTCATGAGACCAAGCCTGTGGTCATCGAAGGCGTGTCGCGCTTGATCGACGAGCTCATCTATAATTTGGCAAGCAACGCCATCCGCTACAATCGACCCGGCGGTACGGTTACGCTGCAGTGCGGCACCAACGACGAAGGCCATCCGTTCCTTGCGGTCGCCGACACGGGAATCGGTATCGCGCTTGAAGAGCAGGGCAAGGTATTTGAGCGGTTCTATCGCGTGGACAAGAGTAGGTCCAAGGCGCGCGGCGGAACCGGTCTGGGGCTTGCCATTGTCAAGCATGCGGCCCTGTATCATCACGCCACGCTCGATCTGTCGAGCGAGTTGGGCGTGGGAACCACCATTACGGTGACGTTTCCCATACAGCAGGACGAGCCATTCGCATAGCGATACAACATAGATATTGATGTAGACGCCGCATTTGACTATCGGGTGCGGCGTTGTTGTGCAATTTTACGATTGCCTCCGACATTTTTACAGGAGAGCCTGTTTCTTATGTATAGAGTTTGGTCTCGGTAAAAAGATGCGATAACATACGGACAGTTTTGTCAATCCGAACTGGGGAAATGAAAGGCAAGCTGCATGACCCTTCTCGAACTGTTCCAGCTGCTCAAAAAGCACCTTCAGCTGGTCATCACCCTTCCGGTGGTCTTCGCGATCGCCATGGGCATCGTGTCCTTTGTTGCGATGGACAACACCTACACCGCGACGACGAGCATGTACATTCTCGCCAAGACCGACGATAGCGGTCAGATGAGCTACAACGATCTCTCGGCGAGCCAGATGCTTTCCAACGATATCGCCACGCTGCTGGATAGCGATAGCGTTAAGAGCGGCGCCGCCAAGGAACTGGGACTCACCGATCTGGATGACTACAAGGTGTCTGTTTCCTCCGAGACCACCACGCGTGTCATTACGCTTTCGGTTACCGGCACCGATGCCAAGGAGACGGCTAAGGTCGCAAAGGCCATAGCTAGCTCGGTGAGTACGGTCGCTCAGAACGTCGGCGCTGCCCAGAGCATCAACGTTATCGACGAGGCTAAGACCCCCGAAGCCCCCAGCGGTCCCAAGCGTATGCTGTACGTTGCTGTCGCGTTCCTCGCGGGCATCTTTATCGCAGTTGCCTATGTCGTTTTGGCAGACATGCTCAATACCCGCATCCGCGGTGCCGAAGAGGCAGAAGAGCTCCTGGGCATTCCCGTTGTTGGCCGAATTCCGGCTATGAAAGGTGGTAAATAGGCATGGCTAAGGCAAAGAACACCGATAAGCTCGTTGTACAGAATGCCGCCAAGACCCTTCTGGCCAACATCCGCTTTGCGAGCGTGGACGACCCCATTCGCACCATTACCGTCACGTCCTCGATTCCCAACGAGGGCAAGTCTACGGTTTCCATTAACCTTGCTCAGGCAATCGCCACGAGCGGCAAGTCCGTGCTCCTGGTCGAGGCCGATATGCGCCGCAGGTCCCTTGCCGATATGCTCGGCGTCCGCTCCCGCGGCGGACTCTATGCAGTCTTGTCCGAGCAGGTTTCTATCGACCAGGCGATTGTCGAGACAGGTCAGAAGAATTTCTACTTCCTCGATGCCGAGCCGCATATTCCCAATCCTGCCGACATCATCGTCTCTCACCGCTTTGCCAAGCTGGTAAAGGCACTGTCCGCCAAGTTCCAGTACGTCATCTTCGATGCTCCTCCGGTCGGCACCTTCATCGATGCTGCCGAGATCGCAAGTCTGACCGACGGTGCGCTTTTTGTCGTGCGTGAGGATTTCACCAAGCGCGAGGAGGCGCTCAACGCCATCGGTCAGCTTAAGAAGTCCGAGAAGGTCAAGCTCATCGGTACCGTTATGAACTATTGCGAGACCGAGACCAGCGAGTACTACTACTCCTACTACACCAAGGACGGTAAGAAGGTGAAGAAGGGCTCCGACGATCAGGGGACTTCCAAAAAGGGCATCTTCACCAACCGAGCAAACGTTTAGTTGATTAAGGCTGACCTGTGCGTGACATTCATTGCCATATCTTGCCGGGTGTAGACGACGGCGCCGCCGATCTCGATGAGAGCTTGGCGATGCTCGAGGCTGCCAAGCGGGCTGGTGTAACCAGAATTGTTTGCACTCCTCACTGCCGCGATCCCTATTTTGATTACGACAAGATGTGGGATGCCTTTGAGCTGCTGCGCGATAACGCTGACGGTTTTCCGCTCCAGATGGGCTTCGAGGTCAACCATCGAAAGCTCGTTGAGCTTGGTATCGATGCCGCGGAGCACTTGCATTTCGATGGAACCAATGAGTTCCTGCTCGAGCTTTCGACGCATGCCGATGCGTATGCGTTTAGAGAGTACGAGAACACGATTTACGATTTGCAGTGCCGTGGCTACCAGGTGATCATCGCTCATCCTGAGCGCTATCGTGCGGTTCAAAAGGATGTAAGCGTGGCGGAGCGCCTGGTCGATATGGGCTGCAAGCTGCAGGCTTCGGCGGACTTTATTGCCGGCGGTCGCTTTGGTCGCGAGAAAAAGCCGGCACAGCGCCTGTTCGATCAGAACCTGTACAGCTTCATCGCGAGCGATGCCCATAACGTGGGTCATTACGACTGCCTGGCGAAGGCTCGCGCGAAGTTTAGCGTGCGCGGAGCTCATTTTCGCTAAAATCTGTCCCTAACGTTCGCATTGAATGAAAGGGCAGCATGGATATCCAACTTAAGACGGGATGCTTTGATGACGCGGCGTTGGTGCGCCGCGTCGTTTTTATGGACGAGCAGGGCTACGAGAATGAGTTCGACGCTATCGACGAGGATCCGAACTGCATTCATGTGACGCTCTATGTAGACGGCGAGCTTGCCGGTTGCTCGCGCGTGTTTCCCGAAGAGCTTGAGCGCGCGGCTGACGCAGAGGCTCCGGTGTCGCCAGCGTGCGACTTGGACGAAGGTGTCGCGGCGGGGGAGACCTGCATTATGGGGCGCGTGGCCGTGCTGCCGAGCATGCGCCGTCGCGGTCTGGCGAGCAAGATTGTCGAGGCCAGTGATGCCGCCGCGCGTGATGCTGGTGCCAAGCTCATTAAGCTGCATGCTCAGGAATACGTGCTACCGCTCTATGTCAAGGCGGGCTACACGCAGATTGCCCCGGTGGACTATGAGGATGAAGGCCAGCCTCATGCCTGGATGGCCAAGCGCGTAGATGGCAGATAGGGACGTTCCTTTCCTGCCGGCAGTTTGGGACACTCCTTGGCAATTGGCGCATCAGAGCGCGCGGACATACAGTTTTTCGATTCCGTATGTATATATGCGCGCTAATGGGTTATAAAATCTAAGTCTGAACATAGCAGGTCTGCGATGCGGCTCGGGCAACCGGGCCGTTTTTGCGGACGGGGGTAGCGCGAAAGGACTGCACATGCGTCAATTTAAGACCGAGAGCAAAAAACTGCTCGACCTCATGATCAACTCCATCTACACCAATAAGGAAATCTTCCTGCGCGAGCTTATCTCTAACGCGAGTGACGCCGTTGACAAGCTCAACTTTAAGAGCCTGCAGGATCCGAGCGTCAAGCTCGACCAGGGCGACTTGGCTATTCGCGTCTCCTTTGATAAAGATGCCCGCACCATTACCATCTCGGATAATGGCATTGGCATGACCGCCGAGGAGCTCGAGCGCAATCTGGGCACCATCGCCCATTCCGGCTCCGAGGAGTTTAAGACCGAGAACGCCGAGCAGCAGGGTTCCGATGTCGACATCATCGGTCAGTTTGGCGTGGGCTTCTACTCTGCCTTTATGGTTGCCAGCCACGTAAAGGTTGTCAGCCGCGCCTATGGCGAGGACACCGCTCACGTGTGGGAGTCTGATGGTCTTGAGGGTTACACCATCGAAGACGGCGAGCGCGCCGAGCACGGCACCGATGTCATCCTGACGCTGCGCGAGAACGAGAAGCTCGACGCCGACGGCGAGGCCGAGACCTACGATCGCTTCCTGACCGAGTGGGGCCTCAAGAGCCTGATTCAGCAGTACAGCAACTATGTGCGCTACCCGATTCAGATGATGGTGAGCAAGAGCCGCCAGAAACCCAAGCCCGAGGACGCCGGCGACGACTACAAGCCCGAGTACGAGGACTACCAGGAGCTCGAGACCATCAACTCCATGACGCCGATTTGGAAAAAGCGCAGCTCCGACGTTGAGCAGAAGGATTACAACGAGTTCTACAAGTCCACGTTCCACGACTTTGACGATCCCGCGCGCACTATCAGCTTCCATGCCGAGGGTACGCTTGAGTACGATGCGCTGCTGTTTGTGCCGGGTCGCGCCCCGTTCGATCTGTACAGCAAGGACTACGAGAAGGGCCTGGCGCTCTACAGTTCCAACGTGCTGATTATGGAGAAGTGCGACGACTTGCTGCCCGACTACTACAACTTTGTGCGCGGTGTCGTGGACTCTGCCGACGTGACGCTCAATATTTCGCGTGAGACGCTGCAACAGAACCGTCAGCTCAAGGCCATTGCCAAGCGTGTCGAGAAGAAGATCACTGCCGATCTTGAGGACATGCGCGACAACGACCGCGAGGCCTACGAGAAGTTCTTTGAGAACTTTGGCCGCGGCCTTAAGTACGGCATCTACTCGAGCTATGGCATGAAGGCCGATGAGCTCGCCGACCTGCTACTGTTCTGGTCTGCCAAGGAGCAGAAGATGATTACCCTGGCCGAGTATGCCAAGGGCATGCCCGAGGATCAGAAGGCCATCTACTACGCCGCCGGCGACTCGCGTGAGCGCTTGGCCAAGATGCCCGTGGTAAAGGGCGTGCTCGAGCGCGGCTATGACGTGCTGTTGCTGACGCAGGATGTGGATGAGTTTACGTTCCAGGCTATGCGTGAGTACGTTGCCGCCGATATGCCTAAGATCTACGAAGACGACGCCGCCCGCGAGGCTGCCGAGAAGGCCGTTGCCGACGGTGCCGAGCCCGAGGTCGAGGATCGTCACCTGGAGCTCAAGAACGTCGCGACTGGCGATCTTGATCTGGCGACCGAGGACGAGAAGAAGGAGGCCGAGGACGCCACCAAGGAAAACGAGGACCTCTTTAGCGCTATGAAGGAGGCGCTCGGTGACAAGGTCGAGAAAGTTGCCGTCTCCGCGCGCCTGACCGATGCCCCCGCTTGCATCACCACCGAGGGTCCGCTTTCGCTCGAGATGGAGAAGGTGCTCCAGAAGGGGCCCGAGGGCGCGCCCAACGGCATGCCCAAGAGCCAGCGCGTGCTCGAGCTCAACGCCAAGCACCCGGTCTTTGACAAGCTTGTCGCTGCCCAGAAGGCAGGCGACGCCGACAAGATCAAGCAGTACTCCGGCTTGCTCTACGATCAGGCCCTGCTGGTCGAGGGCATCCTCCCCGAGGACCCCGTTGCCTTCGCGGCGGCTGTCTGCAACTTGATGTAGTTAAGTAGTTACGCCTTTGGTTCCGCCGTTCTAACGAACGGCAGACCGGTCGACGCTGCAAACGCCCCTAAGCGGCAATCTGACGTTCAATCGTCGGTCGCGTACCAAAGTACGCTTCCCTCCTCTTTCACGTCACCTTGCTCGCTTAGGGGCGTTTTCGCTGACTTATGCTCAACCGGCGACGCTTTCGTGGCCCTAAGTAGTCATCGGGGACGTTCTTGTTTGACTAGTCGTTTAAGAACGTCCCCAATGACTATTTATCCGGACTGCTAATTTGTGCGGGCTGTGGTTTTGTGACCTGCTGAAATTAAAGATACTGTACAACTGTACACTAACTCATCTTCGTAGTATATTGCTACCCGCAAAACTCAGCACCATTGTGCCGCGAGGCACTAAAGCGCCTACGTACAATGGTTGTCGATAGTACGATTCGATTCAACGACAGGATGGATGGTCCAAGCGTGAGTCTCGGCAGCAAACTATCCAACGCAAAGGTCTCCTTTGCGATATTCAAGCGCGACATTAAGCGACTGCTTGTGAACCCCGTCGCCTTGGTGGTTACCCTGGGCGTGTGCGTTATCCCCTCGCTGTATGCCTGGTACAACATCGTGGCAAACTGGGATCCGTACGGAAACACCCAAGGTATCAAGATTGCCATCGCCAACAACGATCAGGGCACTCAGAATGACTTGGTGGGCGAGCTCAACGCGGGCGACCAGGTCGTCGATCAGCTCAAGGAGAACGATCAGCTGGGCTGGACCTTCGTCGATTCGGCCGCCGATGCCAAAGAGGGCGTCGAGAGTGGTGAGTACTATGCGGCCATCGTAATCCCCAAGAACTTCTCCGACAATCTTGTTTCGATGCTCGATGGCAATTACCATCAGCCGAAGCTCACCTATTACGTCAACGAGAAGAAGAGCGCTATTGCGCCCAAGGTCACCGACACTGGTGCCAATACCATCGAGGAGCAGATCAACTCGGAGTTTGTCTCCACGGTGGGCGAGACCGTCGCGGGCATTGCCAAAGATGCTGGCATCGACCTTAAAGACAAGGCGACCCAGACCCGGGATTCGCTGGCGGGCTCGGTGTCCGAGGCGTCTGATACCCTGGGCGAAGTACGCGATTCCATCGGCGACATGAACACCGCCATCGACAAGACGAGCAGCTCGATTGCTTCGGCCGATGCTGCGCTGGCGGGCCTGCAGGGGCAGGCGCCCTCTCTAACGCAGGCGATCTCCCAGGGCAACGACCTGCTGGGCGAGGCTCGCGCCACGGCGGGCAACTCTATCACCTCGCTCTCCAAGGCACTCTCGGAAGGTAGCCTTGCACTCACCAAGACGTCAGCCTCCGCGAACGCTGCGATTGGCAAGCTAACGGGTGCGGTCACATCTACGACCACCCGCATCGACAACTCGCTCGAGTCTCTCCAGGCGACGATCGATCACAATAAGGCCGTTATCGGGCACTTGGAGATTCTCGTTAATGACACGTCGACAGGTTCCGAGGAAATTGACGCGCGCATTGTATCGACCATCGATTCGCTTCGCGAGCAAAACCAGAAGCTGCAGAGCATCAAGGATGGCCTTTCTGCACAGTCGAGCGCCATGGCAAACGACGCTACGGCAATCTCGAACGCGAGCAACGCACTCAACGCGGCAATTCAGACCGGTACGGCTAACCTCGGTCAGGCTCAGACCGATCTGGGTCAGAACGCACTTCCGAAGGCTTCGAGCGCGCTTGACTCCTTTGCCGCCGTTTCGGGCGATTTGACCGGCATTGTGTCGGGTATGACCCCCACGATAGCGAGCGCGCGCGGCACGCTGGCGCAGCTCGACGCCACGCTCAAGCAGGCAAAGACCACGCTATCCCAAACCGACGCCTCCCTTGCCAAGGTTCAGGACAAGCTCGCGACCGCCGCCAATGACATTGCGGCGCTGCAGACCTCTGAGTCTATGGGCGAGTTAGCCGACCTCATGGACGTCGACGTCAATGACGTGGCAGATTTCATGGCATCTCCGGTTGAGCTGACGTCCAAGTCAATCTATCCGGTCAAGAGCTTTGGCTCGGGCATCGCGCCCTTCTACACCAATCTGGCGCTGTGGGTGGGCGGCTATGTGCTCATCGCTATCTATAAACTCGAGGTCGACCGCGAGGGCATCGGTAGCTTTACGGCGCGTCAGGGCTACTTTGGCCGCTGGCTGCTGCTGGTGATCCTGGGCGCGTTCCAGGCCATTATCGTTACGGTGGGCGACCTGGTCATTGGCGTTCAGTGCGTCAATCCGCTGCTCTTTGTACTGGGCGGCATCGCTATTTCGTTCACCTACGTCAACATCATCTATGCGCTGTCCACCACGTTTAAGCATATCGGTAAAGCCATTGGCGTCATCCTCGTCATTGTGCAGATCCCCGGCTCGTCGGGCATGTATCCCATCGAGATGATGCCCGGCTTCTTCCAATGGCTGCATCCGCTGCTGCCCTTCACTTATGGCATCAACCTGCTGCGCGAGACCGTCGGTGGCATGTATTCGTTCAACTACCTGTTCAACCTGTGCGTCCTGGGCGTGTTCCTTGCCATCGCGCTCTTTATCGGTCTGCAGCTGCGCCCGTTGCTGCTCAACCTCAATCTGCTCTTTGATAAGCAGCTTTCCACGACGGGCCTAATGATCTGCGAGTCCAACGACCTACCGCGCCAGCGCTATTCGCTGCGCACGGCCATGCGCGTCATGCTCGATTCGGATTCGTACCGTCGCGAGCTGCTCGATCATGCCGTGGCGTTTGAGCATCGCTACCCGTACTACATCAAGGGCGGTTTTGCCGCCGTGGTAGGCGTGCAGGTTCTGCTCTTTGTGCTTTCGACGGTGCTCGATATCGACAATAACGGCAAGATCATCCTGCTCGTTATCTGGATCATTTCGGTTATCGCCATCTGCGGCTGGCTCATCAACATCGAATACATCCGTGCGAGCCTCAATACCCAGATGCGTATCTCGGCGCTTTCGGACGAGGACCTTCGCCGCGAGATGCGCGAGCACACGGCGGCGATCCCTGCCGCCCGTCGCATGTTTGGTCTCAACGCCAGCGAGCGTGGCGCCAAGGGAGGCGAACAGCCTACGAGCCGTCTGCCGCATATCGGTGCGCATCGTAAGGCTCAAGATGCCGACGGCGCTGACAACGTAAACGGAAACGACGGGGACACCACCCCGCTTGGCAAGCACTCTAAAGGAGGTGAGGCATAAATGAAAAACATCCTGCACCTGTTTAAGCGCGATGTCCAAAACGTGTCTCGCTCCGTGATCGGCATGGTCGTCGTGATGGGCCTGATCATCGTGCCATGTCTCTATGCATGGTTTAACATCGCCGGAAGCTGGGATCCCTACGGCAATACCGGCAACCTTAAGATTGCAGTGGTCAACACCGATGAGGGCTACGAGAGCGACCTGATTCCCGTCGAGATCAACGTGGGCGAAAACGTGACGGCGACCCTGCGCGGTAACGAGAACTTTGACTGGGTCGTCCTCAACGACCGCGATAAGGCGATTGAGGGCGTTAAGTCGGGCGCGTACTACGCTGCCGTCGTTATCCCTAAGACGTTTAGCGCCGACATGATGACGCTTTTCTCGACCAACGTGAAGCACGCCGACATCGAGTTCTACGAAAACCAGAAGGCTAACGCCATCGCCCAGATCGTGACCGAAAAGGGTTCGAGCGCCGTCCAGAGCCAGGTGAATGAGACCTTTACCGAAACCATTACGAGCATCGGTCTTAAAACCGTGTCCAGCCTGCTCGACTATATGAGCACCGACCAGGTGAGCAACTTTATCGCCAATCTGTCCTCTACGCTGGGCGATTCGGTCCAGGACCTGCAGGACATTCAGACCAGCGCAACGTCGCTGGCGGGCGTTTTGAGCTCCACGTCCGATTCGCTGACGTCGGCGGGCGGTATGCTCAAGCAGACGGGCACTGTTGATGAGTCGACGAAGCAGCTGATGGAGCACGCAAAGAACGGTGTGAGCGATTCCGAGGAAGCGCTCAAGGCAGCCAACGACGCCATCAACACCGCGATCGACGGAAGCGCGGGCTCATTCGACAACGTGTCTACCGAGCTCGCGAAGGCTTTCGACGCCGCGAACCAGCATGTCGACGTTACGGTGACCCAGCTCAACAAAGCCGCGTCGGCACTCGAATCGCGTGCCAACGATATCGATGACGTGGCTAACCAGCTTCGCAGTTTTGCCGAGCAGGTGAGTGACGAAAAGCTCCAGGACAGTCTTAAGTCTGTGGCGACATCGCTGGGCAGGATCGCGACGGAGTATCGCAACAACGCCAAGGACCTGAAGGCAACCGCAAAGTCCCTCTCGGACAGCATGGCAGAGGTTAACAAGTCGCGTGCCGAGGTCGATCAGGCAATCGCGGATGCCAAGGCTGGTATCTCGGGCGCCAAGACTGACTACGACTCTACGTTTTCGGTCAAGGCCAAAGAACTCAAGAAGACTATTTCGGGCATTCTGGACTCGCTCAACGGTATCTCGGGCGATCTGGATAGCGCCGTAGATGGCCTGACCGACGCATCCGGTTCGCTGGCAAAGGGCCTCTCCAAGGCTGCAAAGCTGGTCAACAAGGCTTCCGATCAGCTGGGCGAGGCGTCGGACAAGATCAGTGCCTTTAAGGACGAGCTTGATAGCGCTCTGATCTCGGGTGACCTGGCCACAATCAAGACGATGATCGGCAACGACCCCGAGGGCCTGGCCGTGTCGCTTTCCGGCCCCGTCGCGCTCGACCGCAAGCCGGTCTATCCGATTCGCAATTACGGCTCTGCCATGGCGCCGTTCTACACGATTCTGTCGCTCTGGGTCGGCTCGATCGTACTGGCGGCCATGATGAAGGTCTCGGTCGACGACGAGCTCATCAACGAGCTCATCCCCGTACGCCTGCACGAGATCTATCTGGGCCGTTACCTGTTCTTTGGCGGTTTGGCCCTGCTGCAGGCAACGCTCGTGTGTGCGGGCGACATTCTGTTCTTTGGCATTCAGTGCGACAACCCGCTGCAGTTTGTGCTGGCGGGCTGGGTCGCGAGTCTCGTGTTCTCCAATATCGTCTACACGCTTACGGTTTCGTTTGGCGATATCGGCAAGGCGCTCGCTGTCGTGCTGTTGGTCATGCAGGTCGGCGGTTCGGGCGGCACGTTCCCCATCGAGATGACCGGCCCCGTGTTCCAGGCGATCTATCCGTTCCTGCCGTTTACTCACGGCATCAACGCCATGCATGCCGCCATGGCTGGCGCCTACCATATGGAGTACTGGGTTGAGCTGGGTATTCTGGCGAGCTATCTGATTCCGTCGCTGGCCCTGGGCGTCGTCTTCCGCCGTCCGGTCATCAAAGCCAACAACTGGATCATCGAAAAGCTGGAGTCGACAAAGCTAATTTAGTGCGGCAATGTGGCGTTGACGGAACATCGAGGCCTTCCGGCTCGACGCTTTAGTTGAGTGAATTGCGTGGGCTGCTTGATTATTGCTACAGTAGCGGGGCGTGCCGGGGGTCCGGTGCGCCCCGTTTTTATTTGACCATGAGGCGGCACGCAGCCATACGCGTGCGGACACCACGCCCAGATTGAGTGTGAGGATGTTCCATGGCCCGGAAAAAGCGTATCAGATACGCCGCTTTATGACTTGGCTGCTATGGTGGGATCT
>CABUDB010000009.1 GCA_902490245.1 uncultured Collinsella sp. | reverse complement strand
AGTCCGCCGGTACCACGAATACGGTCGAGACCTATGTCGATGGCCTGACCCCCGGCAAGCGCAACCTGATCCGCTTTGTCTGCGGCGAGCGCGAGTTGAGCGTAGGCGTCACCACGCCGGCGGAGCCCTTTACCATCAACGTTCGCGACTGCGGAGCCAAGGGCGATGCCGAGCACGATGACACCACCAACATTCAGGCTGCCATCATGGCCTGCCCCAAGGGCGGGCGCGTGCTGATCCCCGCCGGCAACTACCGCATCAAGTCCCTCTTCCTTAAGAGCAATATCAACATCGAGCTTGCCGAGGGCGCGGTGCTGCTGGCCCGTCACGAGCGCGCGGCGCTTGCCTACATTCCGGGCACGGTCACGGGCGACGAGGGCGCCGGGTATGCCGGCACCGACATGCTGCCCCTGGGCCGCTGGGAAGGCGAGAGCTTTTCGACCTACTGTTCGACCTTTACGGGCCTGAGCGTGCACGACGTGTGCATCTATGGCCGCGGCGCCATCGACGGCCAGACCGATTTTGCCGAGGACAACTGGTGGAACAAGGACTTTAAGAACATCTTCCGTCCCGAGGAGGGCCGCGAGGTCGCCCGCCCGCGCATGATCTTCCTGTCCGAGTGCGAAAACGTGAGTCTTGCCGGCTTTACCGTGCGCAACAGCCCGGCGTGGAATATCCATCCCATTCTGTGCGAGCACGTCGATGCCCTGTGCCTGTCCATCGAGGGTCCCAAGAACTCCCACAACACCGACGGTTTCGATCCCGAGAGCTGCAGTTTTGTCCGCATCCTTGGCTGTCAGTTCTCGGTGGGGGACGACTGCATCGCCATCAAGAGCGGCAAACTGGGCATTGAACCCGAGCTCCGTCCCGCCACGCACGACGTGCTGATCTCGCACTGCTACATGCACGACGGCCACGGCGCCGTGGTGCTGGGATCCGAGGCCGCCGGCGGCATCAAGGACCTCACCGTGAGCAAGTGCCTCTTTGAGCGCACCGACCGCGGCCTGCGCGTCAAGACACGCCGCGGACGCGGCAAGGACGCCGTCAACGAGGGCATCACCTTCGAGCACATTCGCATGGATAAGGTGCTCACGCCCTTCGTGGTTAACTCGTTCTACTTCTGCGACAAGGACGGCAAGACCGACTACGTTCAGTCTCGCGAGGCGCTGCCCGTCGACGACCGTACGCCCGGCTTTGGCGCCACGACGTTTTGCGATATCGAGGCCACCAACTGCCATGCGGCCGCGGCCTATATCACGGGCCTTCCCGAGAGCAAGGTGACGCGCCTGACGTTCCAGGATGTCCATGTGACCTTTGCCGCCGATGCCGAGCCCTTTGTGCCGGCCATGGCCTGCGGCGTGGAGCCCATGGTGCGCCAGGGCATCATCGCGCAGAACGTGAAAGTCCTCGACCTGCAGAACGTGCGCATCGAGGGTCAGGATGGCGACGAGCTGCAGCTGCAAAACGTCGACAAGGTTATCCGCGCGTAGGGTAGTGCTCCTGCACAAGTGAATACGGCATGTTGAGGCGTGCGACGGTCGGGTCTGCCCGGCTGTCGCACGCAATCTATAGGTGCCGGTATTGCACGGTGGGTGTTCTGTGACAGAAAGCGTAATGACAGATGAGTGGTAAAGAACAGCTCTTTGAGGTATCGCTCGAACGCGAAGGCGCGTATCGCAGCATTTCGGCGGCGCTCGAGGCGGCGGAGCGGTGTGTGCCCGATGCGACCGTGCCGGTGCGCGTGCTGGTGGCGCCGGGTGAGTACCGCGAACGGGTCGAAATTCGTCGTCCGCATGTGACGCTCGAGGGCGAGACGGCCGACAGCGTGCGTATCGTGGGAGGCCTGGGTGCCAAGATGCCTTTGGAAGATGGTAGCTGCCAGGATGGAAGACTCGGCACCTTCCGTACGTACACGGTGCTGGTCGATGCCGACGACGTGACGCTTGCGGGTCTAACAATCGAAAACAACGCCGGTGATGGGCGCGAGGTCGGCCAGGCGATTGCCCTGTATGCCGATGGTGACCGCCTGGTTGTCGATGCCTGCTGCATTAAGGGACACCAGGACACGCTCTTTTTGGGGCCGCTGCCGCCGCGCGAGGCCAAGCCGGGCGGCTTTATAGGCCCCAAGCAGTTCGCCCCGCGCCGCGTGGGGCGGCAGTATTTTCGACGTTGCCGGATCGAGGGCGATGTCGACTTTATCTTTGGCGGCGCGCGTGCCTACTTTGAGGGGTGTGAGATTCGCTCGCTCAACCGCGATATGGATGTCAACGGGTATGTAACGGCAGCCTCCACGCCTCAGGGCGAGCCGTACGGATTTGTGTTTCATGGCTGTTCGTTTACAGCCGATGAGGGCATTGCCCCCGGATCGGTCTATCTGGGTCGTCCATGGCGCGAGTGGGCCCAGACCGTTTTGCTCGAATGCTGGCTGGGCCCCCATATTTCACTCGAGGGCTGGTGGGATTGGAATAAGCCAGCGGCACATGACGGCACCCTGTATGCCGGCGGTGCCCTGTTTGGCCCGGCGGGTGATACTGCCGCTTGGGTGCCGTGGGCGCATTGCCTGACCGGTCAGGATTCCGAACGCTATGCGCGTGACCGAGTGCTTGCCGGCACGGATGGTTGGGATCCCGAGGGCGGCGACGGTGATGCGGTAGAGACGGCCGGGCTATCTGCCAATGGCCGCACCGTGCACATCGAGACGTACTACGAGGACGAACCTGCGCTGCGCGCCCGACTGAAGCGCGAGGGGCGCTCGGCCGCATTTACGGGCAAGACTCCCACAGACTTTGAGGCATGGAAGGCTGCGACCAGGACTCGTCTGTACGATATTTTGGGTCTTTCGCTTATGGACCGCGCCCCGATTGAGATTCGTGAGCTCAATCGCGTGCGGGTTGCCGGCAGCATCGTGCGTACTCATGCGGTGTTGCAGGTTGAGCACGATGTGTGGATGCCGTTTTACCTGTTGGAGCCGTCCCGCCCCAAGCTTGACGAGCGGGGACTCAAGCGCTGCTATATCTGCCCGCATGGTCACCAGGGGGCGGGTGCTGCAAGCATAGCCGGCGTTGCGGGCGTGCCGGCGGTCGACGATGCCGTGCGTAAGTTCAATTACGACTACGGTCTGCGTTTGGCGCGCATGGGTTACGTGACCGTCTGCCCCGATGCGCGTGGTTGGGGATACCGTCGTGACTGGAAGGGTCAGGGCGACGACGAGAACAGCTACCTGCGCGGTACGTGTCTGAATCAAGCACGTATGGCCGAGCCGCTGGGTCTTACGGTCGCGGGCCTCAACGCCTGGGACAACATGCGCTTGATTGATTACTTGGAGACACGCGGTGACATTGCCATGGACGACCTGGGCTGCTTTGGTTTTTCGGGCGGCGGTTACATGACGTTGTACCTGTCCGCGCTCGACCCGCGCGTGCGCAAGGCGTTTGTCTCGGGCTATCTGTACGGCGTTGATGATTCGCTACTGCACCTCAACGGCAATTGCAGCTGCAATTACACGCCTGGACTCTGGCGTCTGCTCGACATGGGCGACATTGCATCGCTTGTCGCGCCACGGCCGCTCTTGGTTCAGAGCTGCGAGAAAGACCATCTCAACGGCGCCCGCGGGCTTGCGAACGTAGACGAGCAGCTCGATATCGTTCGCGACGCCTACGCGCTGCTGGGCAAGGACGAAAACCTTCTGCACGAGGTCTGCCCGGGTGGACACCACCTGGGCGTGGCGCATCTTGCCGAGGATATCGAATGGCTCGATTCGCAAGTTGCGGAATGCGCCCACGCATAGCCCCTCGGATGTTGCGAATGAACGGTATGTACCTGTATGACCGCCGGTGTGCGGGTGAGGAGAAGAATATGGAAACGAAAAACTTGAGCGAATTGACCATCTGCTGCTTTGGCGATTCGACCACCTGGGGCGATAACGGATGCGGCGGGGGAGGCAACGATATCTCCTGGACTTCGCACCTGGGTGCGCTGCTGGGCGGCGCTACGATCGAGAACTTTGGTATTAAGGGTTCGCGTATTGCCGTCAAGGCCGACCGTAGCGATTCGTTTGTCGAGCGCTTGGACGGCATCGATCACACGGCAGATATCTGCATCGTCTTTGGCGGCGTTAACGACTTTAGCCGTAACGTGCCGCTGGGAGAGCTGGGCAGCACGGACGTGCACGAGTTCTACGGTGCGCTCGACTACCTGATCCGCACCATCACGGCGCGCTCGCCTCAGGCAAAGCTGGTGTTTATGACGCCGTGCAAGACGAGCGGCAAACACGAGAAGGATATTCCGGCAAGCAACGAGGCCAACCATCTGGGCCTGACGCAAGACGCCTATGTGCAGGCGATGCTGGAGGTTTGCGATCGCTACTCGGTGCCGGTGATCGACCTGTATGCGCAAAGCGGCATCAGCCCGTTTTTGCCGGAGCACCGCGAGCTCTACATGCCGGACGGTCTGCATTACAGCCCTGCCGGCTATGAGCGCCTGGCGCATCGCATCGCTGCGGGCCTCACCGCCGTTTGCCGTTAAAAGTCTGCCGTTCACGGGGATTATAGGGTTAACGTTCACCCTATAATCCCCGTTCGCGTTACACTAGGGGAAACGTTCACCCATCAATAACGTCAGAGGGGACAGCAATGGGTTGCAATCAGATTCTGGACCGTTATATCGAGCAGTTGATCGAGACCTCTACGCCTCAGGCGCCGGCCTGGAATATCGAAAAGCTTCGCGCCGGCAAGGAGAACACCTGGAATTACATTGACGGCTGCATGATCAAGGCGCTCATCGAGCTGTACGAGATCACCGGCGAGCAGCGTTACCTGACCTTCGCCGACGACTATATCGACTTCTTTGTCCAGGATGACGGCACCATCAAGCATTACGATCCCCAGGAGTACAACCTCGACAACGTCAACGCGGGCAAAACCCTCTACAAACTCTATGACCTGGTGGGCAAGCCCAAGTACCGTGCCGCCATGGATACCATCTACCGTCAGCTCGAGACCCAGCCGCGTACCAAAGAGGGTGTGTTTTGGCACAAAGCCGTCTACCCCAACCAGATCTGGCTCGACGGCATGTACATGGCGCAGCCGTTCTACATGCAGTACGAGCTGAGCTTCCACAACCGCCGTGCCTGCTCGGATAGCTTCCATATGTTCCAGGTGGTGCACGACCTGATGCGCAACCCCCTCAACGGCCTGTACTATCACGCCTACGACGCGAGCCGCAAGCAGTTCTGGTGCGATCCCGTCACCGGCCTTTCGGCCAACTTCTGGCTGCGCGCCGAGGGCTGGTTCGCCATGGCGCTCATCGATACCTGGGAGCTCATGCCGCCCTCGATGTCGGCCGAGAAGGACGAGATCCGCAAGATGTTCCACGACCTGATCGACGCCATGCTGCCGTATCAGGACGAGAAGACCGGTATGTGGCACCAGGTCATCAACCTGCCCAATATCGCCCCCAACTATCTGGAGGAGTCGGGCAGCGCCATCTTTGCCAACGCCATCATGAAGGGCGTGCGCCTGGGCGTGCTGGGCGAGCGCTACTACCAGTACGGCCGCCGTGCGTTTGACGGCATCTGCGACACGTGCCTGTCCGAGCGCGACGGACAGCTGGCGCTCGACAACATCTGCCTGGTGGCGGGTCTTGGCAACACCGCGCACCGCGAGGGCACGTTTGGCTACTACATGAGCGAGCCCGTCGTCAAAAACGACGCGAAGGGCGTGGCGCCGCTGGTGCTCGCCTATATCGAGACTATGCATCATGACAAGTTGGCCGGTAAGCGCGATCCGCTCGCCCCTTCGGGCGTGTGCTCCATCGATGACCCGTTTGGCGGCTACACGCCGGGCATCAATGCTCATAAGGGGCGTGAATAGCGTGGGGGCCATTACTCCGGGCGTGCGTTTACACGATCTTCCGCAGGGGACCGTCGAGGAACGCATTCGCATGGCAGGAGAGCTGGGCTTTTCGTGCATTCAGCTGCCGAGCAAGGTGCTCTACGCATCAATGGGAATCGATCGATGCGGTCTGACCCGCGAGCTCGCCGAGCATTTGCGTGCGGTGCTCGATGAGGCGGGCGTTTCGGTCGCCGTGCTCGGCTGTTATAAGAATCTGGCGACGCCCGATCGACAACAGCTCACGGATAACTTTGCCGAGTACGAGGCGTGCTTGAACTTTGCTCAGATGCTCGGCGGCTGTCCGGTTGGCACCGAGACCGGTCGTCCCAATGCGCAGAACTGCGTTGCTGGCGACCGTATGACCGACGAGGCACTCGATGCGTTTATGGATGGACTCGCGCGCGTCTGCGAGTGCGCCGAGGCCGTGGGTGGGCAAATACTGATCGAGCCCGGCTGGAACGAGACGGTCAACACGCCAGATCGCTGCCGTGAGGTGCTGGAGCGCGTCCCGAGCCCGGCGCTCGGCGTGATCTACGACCCGGTGTCGCTGCTGCATCCCAGCGTCGTTGGCGAGGCGCAGGAAATCACCGCGCGTATGCTCTACTTATGCGGCAGTAAGATTCGCGTGCTGCACGCCAAGGATTTTGAGGTCGTCGACAACGAGGACGAAGCCGGCTGGTGCGATGGTACGGGTTCTCGCCTGGTGTGCCACGGCGTGGGCGAGACGGGCCGCTATGACTTTGAGCCCGTGGTGGCCTGGGCGGCTGCCGCCTGTTCGGGGATTCCTTGTGTGGTCGAGAACAGCGTGCCGGCGACGGCGGCTAGCTGCCTGGCGACACTCGAGCGCATGTCCGCTCGCTGCGGGGCTCCGCATCGCGAGATATAGCATTGGCTTTTGCCGTGGCGGCATATTGAGTTTGCTTGACTGGGGGCGGCGGTGAAGGGTTTTTATCGTCGCCTCATTGGATTACATCAAAAAGGGGAGTTGCGTGGCTATCCACATTGTCGAAGAGGCGAATCGTTGCCTAGGTTGCAAAAGGGCGTTCTGCCAGCTTAAAGGCTGCCCGGTGCAGACGCCTATTCCGCAGGTCATTGACTTGTTCAAGCAGCGTCGTCTGGAAGAGGCAGGTGAGCTGCTGTTCCAGAACAACCCCATGAGCGCGGTCTGCTCCATGATCTGCAACCATTCGGGCCAGTGCGAGGGCGCGTGCATTCAGGGCCGCAAGGGCGCACCGGTGCATTTCTCGAGCATCGAGAACTATATCTCGACTGCGTATTTGGATCGTAGGGAGTGGAAGCCTGCGCCGTCGTGCGGCAAGCAGGTTGCCGTGGTCGGTTCCGGTCCTGCCGGCATTACCGTGGCCATTAAGATGGCCCAGCTGGGCTGTGCCGTCACGGTGTTTGAGCAACGCCCCGAGATCGGCGGCGTGCTGGAGTACGGCATCCCCGAGTTTCGCCTGCCCCGTGCTCTCGTGCAAAAGTACCGTCACGTGATGTGCTCGCTTGGCGTACGCGTCCGTCCCTCGACCACCATTGGCGGCGCGCTGCATATCGACGACCTGTTGCGCGACGGCTACGATGCGGTCTTTGTCGGTACCGGTACCTGGCGCGCCCGCAAGCTGGGTATTCCCGGCGAGTCGCGTGGTAACGTACTGTTTGGTATCGATTACCTGGTCGATCCCACGAGCGTGGCGATCGGTCAGAACGTGGCGGTTATCGGCGCCGGCAACGTGGCCATGGATGTTGCCCGCACGGCTCTGCGCTCGGGCGCTCGCAAGGTTACCGTGTATGCCCGATCGCGCCATATCTCGGCCATCGATGACGAGGTGGAGCTGACCGAGCTTGACGGTGCCGAGATCGTGCGCGGCAAGGCGATTTGCGCCATCGACGATAACGGTCCGGTTTTCGAGACGGCTATCTTTGACGAGGGCGACAACGTGGTGGGCTACGAGGAAGAACTTGACCATGTGCCCGCCGACACGGTTGTGATTGCGGCCTCGCAGGTGCCCAAGGACAAACTGGTGCTTACGACGGGCGGTCTGGAGACCGACCATCGCGGTCTTCTTTCGGTCGATGAGTGCGGCATGACCACCGTGCCTGGCGTCTTTGCCGCCGGCGACGTGGTCAACGGCCCGCTCACCGTGGTCCATGCCGTAGCCGGCGCCAAGCTCGCCGTCGAAGGCATGACCAGCTATCTGGGCCTCTAACCCACCCCGCCCATCAGTTGCGGTGAAATACGGACTGTTTTGGCTGTCAAAGGCCTTATCTACTCCGTATTCCACCGCAACTTTTTGTGGGCTGAGTAAAAGCCGGGGGAGCGTGCGCGGTCGGGTACGGCGCGGTTACTGCTACGATAGATAGGTCAGTAACTGCCGCCGAGCGGCTCAAACGAAAGGAACCCTGTATGGAGTCTTCCGCCTACCCGATGCTCTTTAGCCCGATCAAGGTCGGTACGACCGAGGTCAAGAACCGCGTCTTTATGCCGCCGGTGTCCACGAACCTGGCCGATCATGGCTATGTGACCGACGACTTGGTCGATCATTACCGTGCCCGTGCCAAGGGCGGCGTGGGCCTCATCATCACCGAGGTCGTGACGGTCGAGCCCACCTATACCTATCTACCGGGTGACATGTGCTGCTACGACGACACGTTTATCCCTGGCTGGGAAAAGCTCGCCGCGGCCGTCCACGAGTATGGCTGCAAGATCATGCCGCAGCTCTTCCACCCCGCCTACATGGCCTTTAACATTCCGGGCACGCCGCGCCTGATCGCTCCGTCCTTTGTGGGCCCGTCCTATGCCCGCGAGGCGCCGCGCCCCATCACGGTCGATGAGATCCACGAGCTCACGCATCAGTTTGGTGACGCTGCTGTGCGCATGCAGAAGGCCGGTGTCGACGGCGTCGAGGTCCATGCGGCACACGCCCACGGCATGCTCGGCGGCTTTTTGACCCCGCTCTATAACAAGCGCACCGACGAGTACGGCGGCTCGCTCGACGCCCGCATGCGCTTCCTGCTCGAGGTCATCGCCGAGATTCGCGAGCGCTGCGGCAAGGACTTTATCATCGACGTCCGTATCTCGGGCGACGAGTACACCGATGGCGGCCTGACCCTCAACGACATGATCTACGTCTCGCGTCGCCTGGAGAAGGCCGGCGTCGACATGATTCATGTGTCGGGCGGCACCACCATCAAGCGCGGTTCCGCCATTCCCGCCGCCGGCACGCAGCAGGCCTCGCACGCCGCCTGCTCGCGCGAGATCAAAAAGCACGTCAACATTCCCGTTGCCACGGTCGGCCGCATTAACGAGGCATGGATCGCCGAGGAGCTGATCGAGGACGGCGCTGCCGACATTTGCATGATGGGCCGCGCCAATCTGTGCGATGCCGAATTCTGCAACAAGGCTGCTGCCGGCAACGCCGACGACATCCGCCCCTGCATCGGTTGCCTGCGCTGCCTGAACGGTATCATGTTTGGCAAGCGCATCTCCTGCACCGTCAACCCGGACGTGGAGCGTGACGAGGCTGGCTGCGAGCCTGCCGCCGAGGCAAAGAACGTGCTCGTTGTGGGTGCCGGTCCCGCGGGCATGGAGGCAGCCTATATTGCCGCCAAGCGCGGCCATAACGTGGTGCTCGTGGATAAGCAGGACGAGCCGGGCGGCGAGATGCGCATTGCGGCCGTTCCGCCGGCAAAGCAGGAGCTCACGCGCGTGATCAAGTATCAGTACCGTCGCCTGGCCGAGGCCGGCGTCACGTGCGTCTTCGGTACCGAGCTTTCGGCCGAGGACATCCAGCGCGACTACGCGGGCTACGAGGTTGTCCTGGCTTATGGCGCCGAACCCATCGCCCCGGCCGTTATGCAGGGATTTAAGCAGGTCATGACGGCTGACGACCTGCTGGGTGGCAAGGCTTTCCCGGGCAAGAAGATTGTCATCGTGGGCGGCGGCACCGTCGGTTGCGAGACGGCCGATTACCTGGCCCCGTTGGTCAACGATCTGTCGCCGGCAAACCGCGACATCACCGTTATCGAGATGACCAAGACGCTCGCCGCCAACGAGGGTGGTGCCGGTCGCGCGGTGCTCATCACGCGCATGCTCTCCAAGGGCGTCCATGTGCTAACCGAGGCCAAGGTGACCGAGATCACCGAGGATGCCATCAGCTACGAGAAGGATGGCGAGGCCCACACCATCGCCGATGCCGATACGCTGGTGCTCGCCATGGGCTATCGTCCCAATACCAAGTTGGCCGACGACCTTGCCGCTGCCGGTGTTGCCACCCACGTGCTGGGCGATGCCAACAAGTGCGGCAACATCCGCGATGCCATCGGCGATGGCTACAAGGTTGCCTGCGAGCTGTAGGCTCTCGGCAAATAGGGGAGCGGCCGCCTTGCGGTGGCTCAAGCGATAGCCAATCAAAAAAGGCGCCGCGACACATGGATTGTCGCGGCGCCTTTTGTCTGGCGGCTTGTTGGGGGGGGCGGTGCGCCCCGTGGACCTTATTACAGCCCCAAGAGCTCCTTGACCTTGGCGATGATGGCCTCGTCGGTGGCGTTGGCAAAGAAGTACTCCTGGAAGTGCTCGCCAGCGAGGGCGCCCTTCACCAGATCCTGATCGATTTCGCCCAGGACGTCGACGAGCGGACGCATGGTCACAGCGCGCACGCCGTCGAGAATCTTCTTGTTGCGCTGCTCGGGCTCAACGCGCTCGGCGGGGTAGCCGTTGCCCGAACCAAAGCCAAAGAGCTTCTCGAAGGTGTACTCGAGGTTGAGCTCCTGGCCCCAGCCGTTCTTGAGGGCGAAGGGCATGGCGACGGCATTGCCATCGTTGACCTGGGCAAAGGTGTAGGCATCCAGCGGGTCGGCAACATGGCCGCACAGCACGCCGGGGAAGGAGTTGCAGGCGAGCATGGCGCCCTCGCCGGTGCCGCAACCGGTCACGACGTAGTCGGCAGCGCCGGAGTTGAGCAGCACGGCAGCAAGAATGCCGTTCTGCACGTAGGTGAGGGGCTTGGAGTCGGCGTCGGCATACATGCCATAGTTAAAGACGGTGTGCCCCATGGGCTCGACAACCTTCTTAAGGGCAGCCTCGATCATAGGGTTCTTGGAGTTCTGAGAATTCTCGTTGATTAGAGCGATCTTCATTTGAGTTAACCTTTCAACTAAATCTTCCAGTTTTTTGTTTCTGTGCGCGGGCGGCGGCAAAGCCAATCCGCGATGAGCTATGCGGGCGGTCGGCAGTTAAGTCTGTCGCGAGTTCCGCACGCAAAGGAAAGCACTTAATGTGCTTTCCGTCTTGCGCAGGACTGTCCGAGCAGCAGACTTAACTGCCGACCGCCTCGCCCGGTTTCCTTATTGCGGCTGTTTGCCGATGTATGCGAGGATGCCGCCGTCCACGTACAGAATGTGCCCGTTGACGAAGTTCGATGCGTCGGAAGCCAGGAACACGGCGGGGCCCTTCAGGTCCTCGGGCGTGCCCCAACGGGCGGCCGGCGTCTTGGCAATGATGAACTGGTCAAACGGGTGGCGTCTGCCGTCGGGCTGCGTCTCGCGCAGTGGTGCGGTCTGCGGCGTGGCGATGTAGCCGGGCCCAATGCCGTTGCACTGGATATTGGCCTCGCCAAACTCGGAGCAGATGTTCTTGGTGAGCATCTTGAGTCCGCCCTTGGCGGCGGCATAGCCCGCGATGGTCTCGCGGCCGAGCTCGCTCATCATGGAGCAGATGTTGATGATCTTGCCGTGACCCTTGGCGATCATGCCCGGCAGGCAGGCCTTGGACACGATAAACGGGGCATTGAGGTCGATGTCGACGACGCGACGGAAGTCCTCGGCGCTCATGTCGAGCATCGGGGTGCGCTGGATGACGCCTGCGTTGTTGACCAGAATGTCGGGCGTGGTGCCAAAATCGGCCTCGATCTTGGCGATGAGCTCGGCGACGACGGCCTCGTCGGTGACGTCGGCAACATAGCCGTGAGCATCAAAGCCCAGCTCGCGGTAGTGCTTCTCGGCCTCGGCGACCTTGTCGGCGTGACGGGCGTTAAAGGCGATCCTGGCGCCGGCTTCGCCGAGTGCCTCGGCCATGGCCATGCCGATGCCATAGGTGGCGCCGGTCACGAGCGCGACCTTGCCGTCCAGGCGGAAGCTGTCCATAAGGTTAGACATTACAATCCTTCCAAAAGAAACGTTCATCTATATAAGTCTTGCTTCTATTACAAGTTCAGTATAGGAGAAGCGGAGGAATTAAAAGTCAGGTTTTCCTAGAATCAGGTGAACGTTCACTTTTAAAAGGTGAACGGTTGCAGCCGCTCGTCGCGATATCTGCTACATGGAGTAGCGCCCGTGCGCATCGCATTTCTCCTCTCATAGATGCGCGGCGCAAGAGGTCCCGAGTTCAACACGAGCTCGGGGCCTTTTTGTTTGGATTACGGACGCATTGCCGGACGAAAACACTATGCGTTTGGTAAATAGTCGTATGAACGTGAAATTTGTATCTAGTTTCCGTACGCAAATAAGACGAAAACAGTTTGCGTCTGATTCTAAGCCGTACGCAAATGTTTTTCGTCTTATAATACGGTTCAGATGAGCATGAAAAGGAGAAGGACCGTACGTATGGTTGTCAGAGAGAGTCCTACCGTCGAATACAAGGAAAGCGTAACGCCGACGTTTCTTAAAACGGTGAGCGCCTATGCAAACTACGGGACGGGCAAGATAGAGTTTGGCGTTGACGACGGTGGTGTTGCAGTCGGTCTTTCTGACCCGGTTGCGGAGTGTCTGCGCATCGAGAACATGATTAATGACAGTCTGGATCCTGCGCCTCGTTACACGCTCGAGCTCGACGAGAACCGCGGAACTGTAACGCTTACGGTTTACGAGGGGCAGGACAAGCCCTATCGAAGCAAGGGGAAGGCCTACAGGCGAAATGATTCGGCGACGGTAGAGGTCGACCGTTTTGAATACGGCAGGCTGACGCTCGAAGGCAGCAATCTGACGTTCGATGCGCTCACCTCGGCTCGCCAGGACCTGAGTTTTCATACGCTCGAACACAAGTGCATCGAGCATCTAGGCATTTCTGAGCTCACGTCGGATATCATGCGAACGCTTCGCCTGCTCGGCAAGGATGGCTATACCAATGCCGCGGCGATATTGGCGGATAACAACGAATTTCCGGGCATCGACTGCGTTCGTTTTGGCGACACCGAGGACGTGCTTTTAGATCGTGAGACGACGACGGGCCTGTCTGCAATTGAGCAGGTTGATAGAGCAGTTGCCATGTTCGCGCGCTACTATCGTTATGAGCGCATCGAAGGTGTCGAGCGTGTTCAGACCGACCGGATTCCCCTCGAGGCATTCCGCGAGGCAGTTGCAAACGCTCTAGTGCATCGGACGTGGGACGTGCAAGCGAATGTTCAGGTTGCTCTGTATGATGATCGCGTCGTTGTGACTTCACCCGGGTCGTTGCCCGCTGGCTTGACGACGGAGCAATACCTGTATGGACAGATATCCGTGCTCAGAAATCCCATCGTTGCCGAGGTCTTCTTAAAGTTGGACTATATCGAGAAGTTTGGAACGGGAATTGCGCGCATTAGGCGTGCCTATCGCGATTCGATTAATCAGCCGGTCTTTGATATTCGTGGCGGCGTGGTAGCTGTCGCGTTGCCCGTTACCGATGCCTTTGAAGGGTCTGGAGAAGAGGCTCAGGTTCTTAAGGCCTTGTCGGGCGGACGAATTATGTCGCGAAGTGAGATTGAGAAACAGACGGGGCTGAGCCGTGCGCGAACATTGTCCGCGCTCGAATCTCTGCTCAGCCGAAACGCGATCATGAAACAGGGGACAGGCCGCGCCACGAAATACGAGCGAGCGTAGTCCGAAAGACCTGTGTTACCAGGCAGGCCCCAAGCCGCGAATGGCTTGGGGCCTTTTGCATGCCGGCTGGCAATGGACCAATTTATGTCAAGTTATAGCAACATATAGCTCCGCTTGCGGGGTTTGCGACGGGCTATTCCTCATCGTCCGTATAGCGCGTGCGTCGTTATTTGCGACATCGATATGCCGGGCACTCGAGCCTCGTTTGCTCCGCGGCTGTTCGCTATTTGGCGCCAAACGCCATGCGGACGAATCGCTGGGCAAACAGCTTGTTGGCGAAGTTGATGATGTGGCCCAAGAACAGTGCCGAGATGGCGGTGGTTACGCCAAAGCCGCCTAAGTTGTGCATGCATACCAGCGACAGCGTGAGCGAGGCGGCGACATGCGAGCAATCGAACATGACCTTTACGTCTCCAAAACGGCGCTTGAGCTTTTCCGCAATGACCTGCACCAAGCCGTCGGGTGCGTTGGGGACAACGCCCATGTTGACGACGAGACTGACGCCAAATGCGGTGATAGCGAGGGAGAGCAGCATGGTCGCAACCTGCGCGGGGAGCGCCGTGGGATGCAGCGGGTTGAACGCCATGAACAGATCGGTGAAGCCGCCCATTAGCGTTGAAAAGCAAAGCTCGAGCAAAATGCGCGGTTGAAATTCGCGTCGCAAGATGGCGAGCTGCGCCGCGATGTAAGCGACATAGGTAGTTGTAATCCAAAAGCCGAGCGTCTTGCCCGTGAGCATGGATAGGGTCGTGGCAAAGCACGTGAGCGCGGCGACGCCCAGGCCAGATGCCGTCTGGAGGCTCATACCGAGTGCCAGCACGGCAACGCCCGCCAGATACATCAGCATTCTTATGACGGTATGACGCCAGTCGATCTTCTCGCCATGCATGATGATGAGCGGTCGCATGCTGCTGCATCCTTTCGATTGAAGGATATTTAAAGAGAAATGTCTGACCTGGGCCGGCAAAAAGAGGGTTATCGGAGGCACTGCCTCAACGGCAGAAAAGCCGGCCCCATGGTCAGTCGTCTAGGAATGTCTCGTTGTGCCAGAATGGGACTGAAGGGCTCAACGAGACGGGAAGAAAGCAAATGGCATGGCATGGGCAATAGGATGCCAAGATGGTAGGGTGCGTCTTAGCATCCTATTGCCCAGGCTTGACGAAATCGGTTTCGTTGAGATTTAGTATACGCATGGGAATCCATTTGCAAAGCGAAATAGAAGAAATTAGGTGAACGTTCACCTAATTGCAACAACTTATCGGTCAAAAGCCGAATCCCGGCCCTACCCCTCAAACATCGCCGTGGGATGGGGGATGCGATAGTATTACGTGGAGTTATTCGACAAACCGTGGGCTTCATCCGAGGGCTTTATGGAACAGCACCAGCATTATCAGAGCCTGCAAGATCAGGCATACAACGCATTACGCTCCAAGATCATCTATGCCGAGCTCAAGCCCGGCACGCGCCTTTCGGCGATTGGTCTGGAAAAGGAGACGGGGATCGGGCGCACGCCAATTCGCGAGTCCTTTGTGCGCCTGCGCGAGCAAGAGCTGGTGGAAACGCGTCCCAAGAGCGGCACCTACGTCTCTAAGATCAGCATGGAACACGCCGAGAATGCCTGTTTCTTGCGCGAGAAACTCGAAAGAAGCGTACTCATTAAATGTTGTTCGGCTGCCACGTCCGAGCAAAAGCATCGGCTCGAGCAGATTCTTGCCGAGTCCGAGTCGCTCGACCATAGCGAGACGCGTCGCTTTTTCGACTTGGATAACCTGTTTCATGAGACGTGTTTTGAGATTGCCGGTCGTCACATGCTGTGGGATTGGATGAAGAGCGTCAACACGCATTTTGAGCGATACAACTGGTTGCGTATGGTGTCGCAGGATCTGGATTGGGAGCCGATTCGTCGACAACATCGTCGGATTCTCGAGGCCATTAAGAGGGGCGATACCGACACGGCGAGCTACCTGGCAGAGACGCACTTGCACCTGATGCCCGAGGAGCAGGGTCCGGTTATCGCCTTGCATCCCGACTACTTTGAGCTGTCCAAAGACTCGGCCATCTAACTCGCCCCTACATTAGTTGCGGTGAAATAAGGATTGTTTTGCGGCTCTGACGGCGTAAACAGTCCCTATTTCACCGCAAGTGCTGGGACACATCGGGGCATGAAAAAGCTGCGGCGCCGCTTGGAGGAAAAGACCGGAAGCAAGGGTCCATTCCTTCAGGCGGCGCCGCAGCTGTTTTGGTGGCTCGGCTTTTGTCGAAGTGGCT